>NZ_JBFAML010000006.1:0-275558 GCF_040660295.1 Micromonospora sp. NPDC049891 | reverse complement strand
GCAGGGCGCGGAGGGGTCCCGGGGCTGGGTTAGGCGGCGGGCCAGTCTTGGGAGGCCATACGTGGCGAGACCGCCCCCGGAGGGGCGGCCTCAAGCCAGGAGAGAAACCCGGTGACGGTGGATCGTGCCATGGCGATCTCGACCGGGGCGTGTCGACTGGTACACCGAAGGATGATCCAGTCGGCGGGCATGGACATTCGCTCCTGCCCCTCGGGCAACCGCCGTCGTTCGACAGTCAACCCTTCACGGGAGAGCACCCGCTTGGGGCGTACGGCGAAACTGAACATCCGATACCAACGGAGTTCGTCGCCGACGAAACGGCCGAAACCAGGTGACCAGCCACGGCCGTCGAGCATGGTGGAGGTCCGGACGCTGAGCCGGATGATCCCTCCGCTTCGAGTGACCAGAGCCCGCCGGATGAAGAGAAACAGAATCGCGCCGAGGATCACGGCGACGCCGATTCCGACCCCTTCGACGATCTCCATTGGCGGGTCGGCTCAGTTACCCGAAGCCGCGGCGGCCGGAGTGGCGTTCTCAGCCAGTACGGTCACACCCCGCTCGCTGACGGAGAGGAAGCCGCCCGCCACGTCGTAGGTGAGCTGCTCACCCCCGGGAAGCTTGATGCGTACCTGGCCGGGCTCGGCGAGTTGGCCGAGCATGGGCGCGTGCCCCGGCAGCACACCCAGCTCACCTTCGGTCGTCCGGGCCATGACCATTTCGGCCTTGCCCGACCAGACCTTCTCCTCGACGGCCACGAGCTGGACGTTAAGCTGCTCTGCCACGCTGTCTCCTTGCTGAGGCGGCGGATTGGGAAAATTCTAGTCGCGCCCCGGACGTGTTCTTCAGGCGGGTGCCGAGACTCGCGCCACGATCAGCTCCTGCTCACCAGCTTCGGATGTTCCAGGAGGAACGGGTCGAGCAGTTCCCGCTCCAGAGCGACGAAGAAGTCGTCCACCTCTGGCGCGAACCGTTCACCGAGGTACTTGCCGTTCTCCTTGATGCCGCCGCCCGGCAGCTTGATCATCTGGATGTTGCCGGGACGGATGTCCTTGAGGGCGAGGCCGAAGTCGACAACGCTGTGCCCCCGGCCACTGAAGATCAGCGACTCGCCGGCCGCGCGGAGCACCTTGTCCAGCTTGACCGGGTTGGTCACCACGTCGGCGCTGAGCGCCTGACCAGCCATCGCCTTGACGAACTGCTGCTGGTGCCGCTGCCGGCCGTAGTCGCCGTCGGGGACACCGTTCTCCGGGTACCGCTGGCGGACGTAGTCCAGCGCCTGCCAGCCGCTCAGGTGCTGCTTGCCCTTCGGGTAGACAGCCTGCGGCCCGATGTAGCCTGCGCCGTTGGGGTTGCCCTGGCGGTGTTTGCCGTTCGGCTCCCGGTGCTCGGAGCGGACCTCCCGCTCGATGTTCATCGTGACGCCACCCATGGCGTCGACGATCTTCTGGAAGCCGGAGAAGTTGATGATCGCGCCCGCGTCGAACCGCTTGATGCCGGTGACCCGCTGCACGGTGATGGCGAGCAGCTCGAAGCCCTTCGCCGCGTCCGGCTTCCCACCGGGCACCCGGCTGCCGTACGACATCGCGGCGTTCAGCTTGGTGGTGTCACCGGGGAAGTCGGCCTTCTCGAACGGCGGGATCTCCACGTAGAGGTCGCGCGGCAGAGAGAAGAGGTACGCCCGGTCCATCTCCTTCGGCACGTGCAGGACCATGATCGCGTCGGACAGCGGCGGGGTGTCCTTGTCGCGGGGGTCGATGCCGACCAGCAGGATGTTGAGCGGGCCCTTGATGTCGCTCTTGGGAGTGGCACCGGCCGCCTGGTCGCCGAAGAGGTCTGCCTTGCCGATCGCGCCTTCGTAGCGGGCCATCAGCGCCTCCGCGCCCACCAGGCTCGTCCCGCTGAGCACCATCAGGACGACGCCGAAGATGGTGCAGAGCTGCGCCCAGCGGGGGACGCCTCGCCACACCGACGACCGCCCACCACGCTTGCCGCGTCTGCCGGCCTTACCCACAAGCATCTCCGTTCGTCACGCCCCCTGGGGAATACGGGCGCGCGGGGCCGAATGGTTTAACGGATCAACGCTCATCGGCGCATGAGCGTGGCTGTGCGGTGTCCGAAGACGTTCACCGGGTCGCGCCTCGCCACGACACGGGCCACGTTCCTGGACATCGCACTGACGGTATCTCGCAGGCGGCGTGATCGCCGAGCACGGGAAACCGGGCAGCGGCGATGGTACGTCGTGAAGATGAACAGAAGGCCGCCCCGGGGTTACCGGGACGGCCTTCTTTTTTTCGCGTCTTGCGGAGGAGCGAAGGGTCAGCCCTTCATCAGCTCGGCGGCCTTCTTCTCCAGGTCGTCGAGTCCACCGCACATGAAGAACGCCTGCTCGGGGAAGTGGTCGTACTCGCCCTCGCTGATCTTGCGGAAGGCCTCGATGGTCTCCTTGATCGGGACCGTCGAGCCCGGCACGCCGGTGAACTGCTCCGCCGCGTAGGTGTTCTGCGACAGGAAGCGCTCGATCCGCCGCGCCCGCTGGACCGTGATCTTGTCTTCCTCGGAGAGTTCCTCGATACCGAGGATGGCGATGATGTCCTGCAGGTCCTTGTAACGCTGGAGGATCCGCTTCACCTCGCTGGCCACCTGGAAGTGCTCCTGGCCGACGAACTCGGGAGCCAGGATCCGCGACGAGGAGGCCAGCGGGTCCACCGCCGGGTAGATGCCCTTGTCGGAGATGGACCGCTCCAGGTTGGTGGTCGCGTCCAGGTGGGCGAACGTGGTGGCCGGCGCCGGGTCGGTGTAGTCGTCCGCCGGCACGTAGATCGCCTGCATCGAGGTGATGGCCTGGCCCCGGACGGAGGTGATCCGCTCCTGGAGTTCACCCATCTCGTCGGCCAGGGTCGGCTGGTAACCCACCGCGCTGGGCATCCGGCCCAGCAGGGTGGAGACCTCGGAACCGGCCTGGGTGAAGCGGAAGATGTTGTCGATGAAGAGCAGCACCTCCTGCTTCTTCACGTCACGGAAGTACTCCGCCATGGTCAGCGCGGAGAGCGCGACCCGCAGCCGGGTGCCCGGCGGCTCGTCCATCTGGCCGTAGACCAGGGCGGTCTTGTCGATGACGCCGGAGTCGGTCATCTCGTGGATGAGGTCGTTGCCCTCACGGGTGCGCTCACCCACCCCGGCGAATACCGAGGTACCACCGAAGTTGCGGGCGACCCGGGTGATCATCTCCTGGATGAGCACCGTCTTGCCCACGCCGGCCCCACCGAACAGACCGATCTTGCCGCCCTTCACGTACGGGGCGAGCAGGTCGATGACCTTGATGCCGGTCTCCAGCATCTCGGTCTTCGGCTCCAGGTCCGCGAAGGCCGGGGCCTTGCGGTGGATGCCCCAGTGGTCGTCGGCCTGGATGGTCTCGCCCTCGGTGAGGTTGAGGCACTCGCCGATCGCGTTGAAGACGTGGCCCTTGACCGCGTCACCGACCGGCACCCGGATGGGGAAGCCGGTGTCGCGCACCTCGGCGCCGCGAACCAGACCGTCGGTGGGCTGCATCGAGATCGCGCGGACCAGGTTGTCACCCAGGTGCTGGGCGACCTCCAGGGTCAGCGTCTTCTCGCCGCCGGACAGGGTCACGTCCACGTGCAGGGCGTTGAACAGTTCCGGCATGGCGTCACGCGGGAACTCGGCGTCGACGACCGGGCCGATGACCCGGACCACGCGACCCGTGGCCGTCTTGGTCTCTACTGGGGCAGTCATCACACTTCACTTCCCGACGCGGCCAGCGCGTTAGCGCCGCCGACGATCTCACTGATCTCCTGGGTGATCCCGGCCTGGCGGGCCGAGTTCATCTCACGCGTGTACTTGTCGATCATCTCTTCGGCGTTGTCGGTGGCGCTCTTCATCGCCCGCCGACGGGCTGCCGACTCGCTCGCCGCCGACTCCAGCAACGCCGCGTAGATCCGCGTGTTGATGTACTTCGGCAGCAGCGCGTCGAGCAGCGCCTCCGGGTCCGGCTCGAACTCGTAGTCCGGCAGCACACCGGGTGCCGCCTCCGACCGGGGCCGCTCCTCAACCTGCAACGGGCCGATGATCCGGGTGACCGGGTTCTGGGTCATCAAGGACTTGAACTCGGTGTAGACGATGTGCAGTTCGTCCACCCCACGCACTCCGTCCGCCCCCGGACCGCCGTCCTCGTCGTCCGCGCCGGAGACGAACGCCTTGATCAGCGTGTCACCGACCTCGCGGGCGTCGGTGAAGGACGGCTGCTCGGAGAAGCCCGTCCAACTGGCCTCGATCGGCCGGTTACGGAACCGGTAGAACGACACGCCCTTGCGCCCGATGACGTAGAGCACCGGCTCCTTGCCGTCGGCCTGAAGGCGGGCGATCAGCGACTCCGCCGTACGGATGGCGTTGGAGCTGTAGCCGCCGGCCAGGCCTCGGTCGGCGGTCACCAGCAGCACGCCCGCCCGCCGCACCCGCTCGCGCGGGGTGAGCATCGGGTGGTCGATTCGCGCGTTCGAGGCCAGCGCCGTGAGCACGCCGGTGATCGCCCGGGCGTACGGCAGGGACGCCCCCACCCGGGCCTGGGCCTTGGCGATCCGGCTCGTCGCCACGAGCTCCATCGCCTTGGTGATCTTCTTCATCCCCTTCGCCGAGCGGATGCGTTGACGAAGAACACGTACCTGCGCCGCCATGGCCCGACCCTAACGCTTCTCGGCCGGAGCACCGCCGCTGTAGCGGGTGACCGTCTCGTGCTCGGACTCGCCCTCCAGCGGCTCCGCCGGCGCCTCGTTGATCGAGCGCTCGTCCTCGCGGCCGAGGAAGCCCTGCTTGAACTCGGTGATGGCCGCGTCCAGGGTCGCGATGATCTCGTCGTCCCACTTGTTGTCGGCGATCGCCTGAAGGGTGGCGTTGTGCTTACGCCGCAGGTGCTCCAGGAACTGCGTCTCGAAGCGCCGCACCTCGCCGACCGGGACGTCGTCCAGCTTGCCCTCGGTGCCGGCCCAGACCGAGACGACCTCCTCCTGCACCGGGTACGGCGAGTAGTTCGGCTGCTTGAGCAGCTCCACCAGGCGGGCACCGCGGTCGAGCTGGGCGCGGGACGCCTTGTCCAGGTCGGAGGCGAAGGCGGCGAACGCCTCCAGCTCACGGAACTGGGCCAGGTTCAGCCGCAGCGAGCCAGCGACCTTGCGCATCGGCTTCACCTGCGCCGCGCCGCCGACCCGGGAGACCGAGGTACCGACGTTGATCGCCGGCCGGACGCCCTGGTTGAACAGGTCGGTCTCCAGGAAGATCTGGCCGTCGGTGATCGAGATGACGTTCGTCGGGATGAAGGCCGAGATGTCGTTGGCCTTCGTCTCGATGATCGGCAGGCCGGTCATCGAGCCGCCGCCCATCTCGTCGGAGAGCTTCGCGCAGCGCTCCAGCAGCCGGGAGTGCAGGTAGAAGACGTCACCCGGGTACGCCTCGCGGCCCGGCGGACGACGCAGCAGCAGCGACACGGCCCGGTACGCCTCGGCCTGCTTGCTCAGGTCGTCGAAGACGATCAGGACGTGCTTGCCGCCGTACATCCAGTGCTGGCCGATGGACGAGCCGGTGTACGGAGCGAGGTACTTGAAGCCGGCCGGGTCCGACGCCGGGGAGGCGACGATCGTCGTGTACTCCATCGCGCCCGCCTCCTCCAGCTGCCCCTTGATCGAGGCGATGGTGGAGGCCTTCTGGCCGATGGCGACGTAGATGCAGCGAACCTGCTTCTTCGGGTCGCCGGAGGCCCAGTTCTCCCGCTGGTTGAGGATGGCGTCCAGCGCGACAGTGGTCTTGCCGGTCTTCCGGTCACCGATGATCAGCTGACGCTGGCCCCGGCCGATCGGGGTCATCGCGTCGATGGCCTTGATCCCGGTCTGCAGCGGCTCGAAGACGGACTGCCGGGCCATCACGTTGGGGGCCTGCAGCTCCAGCTCGCGGTAGCCCTCGTCGGCGATCTCGCCGAGGCCGTCGATCGGCTGGCCGAGCGCGTTGACCACGCGGCCCAGGAAGGCGTCGCCCACCGGCACCGAGAGCACCCGGTTGGTGCGCTTGACGCGCTGCCCCTCTTCGAGCCCGGAGTAGTCGCCGAGGACGACGACACCGATCTCCCGGACGTCGAGGTTCAGCGCCACGCCGAGCGTGCCGTCCTCGAACTCCAGCAGCTCGTTGGTCATGGTCGAGGGCAGGCCCTCGACGTGGGCGATGCCGTCGCCGGTGTCGGCGACGGTGCCGACCTCCTCACGGGAGACGTCGGGCGAGTAGGAGGAGACGTAGCGCTCCAGGGCGCCGCGGATCTCCTCCGTCGAGATGGTCAGCTCGGCCATCCTCTGCTTCCTTAAGTATCAGGGGCCCGGGATACCTAGTACCGACCGGTCCTCGGGTCGACTGTCTTTCCGGGCGCTTCGCGGGGTGCTGGTCAGCGCTTCGCGAGCGCGTTGCGGGTCTCGTTGAGGCGGCGCAGGATCGTCCCGTCGTAGAGGTCCGAACCCACCCGTACGCTCACTCCACCGAGGATCGTCGGGTCAACCGTAAGCTTGACAGCAACCTGTCGATCGTATATGGCGGATAGCCGATCGCCCAGTCGTCGCTCCTCCTCCTCGGTGAGCGGGGCGGCGACCGTCACGTACGCGACCTGCCGGTCCCGCCGCTCCGCCGCCAACTCCACGAGCCGGGACAGCGCGGCGGTGAACGAGCGGCCGCCGAAGCCGGCCAGCGCTGCCTCCGCCAGTCGCACCGTCACCGTCTGAGCCTTGCCCGTCAGGAGCATCCCGACCAGGTCGGCCCGCTGCGCCGCCGGCGCCATCGGGTCGGACAGGGCGTTGGACAGCTGCGGGTCCGCGGCGACCACCTGGCCGAAGCGGAACAGCTCGTCCTCCACCTCGCCCAGCTCACCGGCGCGGTCCGCGCTGGCGAGCAGGGTCTGCACGCCGAGGCTCTCCGCCCCGTCGAGCAGCTCCGACGGCGCCGACCAGCGGCCGGCGACCAGGGTCCCGAGCAGGTCGAGCGTGTCCGCGCCGACCTTGCCGGAGAGCACCGAGTTCAGCAGTGCCGTGCGGTCGGCACCCTCGCGGGCCGGGTCGGAGAGCGCCCGGCGCAGCCGGACCTCCCGCCGCAGCAGGTCCGCGACGGCGAGGAGTTCCGCGCCGGTGCCGGCCACGGTCGTCGGCTCGGCACCCGCGACGTACGCCTCCAACCGCGCGAGCGCGGTGGCGTAGGACTCCCGGCTGGCGGCCTGCATCAGCGGGCCCCCGCGCTCTCGAGATCGGTGAGGAACCGCTCGACGGTGCCCTTGCGGCGGGCCTCGTCGGCGAGCGACTCGCCCACGATCCGGCTGGCCAGGTCGACCGCGAGGCCGCCGACCTCCGCGCGCAGCTCGCGCACGATGGTCTGGCGTTCCACGGCCAGCGACTCCCGGCCGGCGGCGATGATCCGGTCGGACTCCTCCCGGGCCTTGGCCAGGATTTCCGTACGGATCGACTCGGCGTCGGCGCGGGCGTCGTCCCGGATCCGGGCCGCCTCGGTACGCACCTCGGCGAGCTGGGCCCGGTACTGCTCCAGCAGCTGGTTGGCCTCGGCCTGTGCGGCCTCGGCACGCTTGAGGCCGCCCTCGATCGCGTCGACCCGCGCCTGGTACATCGCCTCCATGCGCGGCATCACGAACTTCAGCAGCACGAAGCAGAGCAGGGCGAAGGCGATCGTCCCGACGACGAGCTCCTGCCAGATCGGCACGAGCGGGTGGTGCTCTACACCTTCAGCGGCGACATACATGTCAGACCTCCGGGTCGCGTCGGGCTACGTCAGACTGCGAACGCGAGCACCAGGCCGAACAGGGCGAGCGCCTCGACCAGCGCGAAGCCCAGGACCAGCCAGGTGCGGTTGTAGCCGGCGGACTCCGGCTGGCGGGCGCTGGCCTGGATGTAGGCCGCGAAGACCAGGGCGACACCGATGCCGGGGCCGATGGCGGCGAGGCCGTAGCCGATGGTGTTGACGTTGCCCTCGATGGCGGCAATAACGTCCATTGCGGGTATTCCTCCTAGTAGAGGCGTGAGTTCTCACGCGTACGCGGTCGTACCGGAGCTTGGTCGGGCCGGGCGGCCCGCCGAGGTCTTTGGATCAGTGCCCGTCGGCGAGCGACGTGCCGATGTAGTTGGCGGTCAGGGTGACGAAGACGTAGGCCTGCAACAGCGCCACGAGCACCTCGAAGAAGGCCATCAGGATCGCCATCAGGAACGAGAAGATCGACGTCACCTGAACGAAGATGTTGTCCGAGGCCAGCATCACGAAGCCGCCGACGGTGAAGACCAGCAGGATCAGGTGACCGGCGAACATGTTGGCGAAGAGTCGCACCGCCAGGGTGACCGGCCGGTTGATGAAGTTCTGCAGGAACTCGATCGGGATCAGCAGGAAGTGCATCGGCCACGGCACACCGGGAATGATCAAGCTCTGCTTGAGGTAGCGCCCCAGGCCCTGCTTGCGGACACCGATGTAGAGGTACATCACGTAGGTGATCGCGGCGAGCACGATCGGGAAGGCGATGTGCGAGTTCGGCGAGATCTGCAACCCGGGGGTGACGCCGAAGAGGTTTGTCACCGCGATGAAGCAGAACAGCACTGTGAAGTACGGCGCGAACCGGATGCCGTCCTTGCCCATCTGCTCGCGGGCGATGTTGTCCCGGACCAGGCCGTAGATCGACTCCGCGTACCACTGGCCCTTGCTCGGCACCAGCTTCGGGTTCCGGTAGCTGGCCATGAAGAAGATGATCAGAATCCCGACGGCCAGCCAGACCATCAGCGTGAACTTCGTGACAAACGGGCCGGCGAGATCCGGCAGGTAGAAGTCATCGACCTTGGGGGGCCAGGGCAGGCCCTCTGCGGCGATAAACTGTCCGCTCACCGTGTCATCCTCCGCACTCGACAGACCCGCGCGTGCCGGCACTCAGGCACTGAGCCTCTTCATGATCAGGTAGATCGCTCCGGCTGCGCCGAGCATCATGCCGACGGCGATTCCGACGCCGGTGGGCAGGCCCAGGAACTCCCCCGCCAACCAGCCGAGGAATCCCCACACCACGATGCCGGCGAGCAGGTAGCCGAGGACGGCTCCGGCGACACCTTCCGACGAGTGTTCGTCGGGGCTTCTGCGGTGGGGGTTGTCGGCCATGACGTCGCGAACACTATCAGCCGGGTGTTTCGCGAGTGTGCGGCACCCCCCACACTGCGAGCAGCGTGCGGGCGGCGGGTGCGGCGCATCAAGCCGGGGTCAGCCTACTCCTGTCCGACCAGCCGGACAGGCCCACGAAACGCCCGGGAAACGGCAGCCGTACGGTCAGTGATCCGACGAACGGTCCACGCTGGGCAGCGGCGAGCGCAACGCCCAGGTCAGGTGGGCTCCGGTCCACACCACCACGGCCGCGATGATGGCCACGCCCAGGTCGGGCAGACCTGGCCAGCCGGTGGCCGCCACAGCAGCCATCACCACGCCCAGAATGACGATCTTCGTGACGTAGGTGACAAGCCCCACCGACATGATCAGTCGCGGGTGCACCGCGTCCGCCCAGGCCACCGAGAGACCCGAGATCAGGTAGCTGACGATCACCAGCGCGATGCCGGCGGCCACCCCGGCCGCGCCGGTCGGCCCACGCAGCACGGCGGCGGTCGGCACCGCGACCACGGCCAGCACGGCGCAGGCGAGCAGCGGAAGACGCAGGTACGGCAGCCGGGCCCGGATGGCACCGGGCTCCCCCGCCCGAGGAACGCTCGCCGGGGGTACGCCGGGCTCGCCGGCGCGGGGCCCGCTCATCGGGGGTACGCCGGGAACTCGGCGGCCAGCTCGGCCACCTCGGTGGTGATCCGGGTCAGCTCGTCGGCCCCACCCGGTGCGGACGGGTCGGTCCGCACCGCCCGGGCGATCAGCTCGGCGATCTGACGCATCTGCGCCTCCGCCATGCCCTGGGTGGTGACGCTGGGGGTGCCCACCCGGATCCCGGAGGCGACCATCGGCTTCTGCGGGTCGTACGGGATCGCGTTCTTGTTCAACGTGATGGTCACCGCGTCGCACCGCGCCTCGGCCTCGGCGCCGGTGACCCCGTACTCCCGCAGGTCGATCAGGGCGAGGTGGGTGTCGGTGCCGCCGGAGACCGGGCGCATCCCCTCGGCCGCCAGCCCGTCGGCGAGCGCCCGCGCGTTGGCCACCACCTGCGCGGCGTAGCTGCGGAACGCCGGTTGCGCCGCCTCGTGCAGCGCGACGGCCTTGGCCGCCACGGCGTGCATCAACGGGCCGCCCTGGGTGAACGGGAAGACCGCCTTGTCGATCCGCTCGGCCAGCGACTCGCGGCAGAGGATCATGCCGCCGCGCGGGCCGCGCAGCACCTTGTGGGTGGTCGCGCAGACCACGTCGGCGTACGGTACCGGCGACGGGATCGCCTGCCCGGCGACCAGCCCGATGAAATGCGCGGCGTCCACCATCAGGTACGCGCCGACCTCGTCGGCGATCTCCCGGAACCGGGCGAAGTCGATGAGCCGTGGATAGGCCGTCGCCCCACATATGATCATCTTCGGCTGGTGGGCCAGGGCGAGATCCCGTACCTCGTCGTAGTCGATCAGCTCGGTGTCCTGCCGGACCGTGTAGCCGACGGGGTTGAACCACCGGCCGGAGAAGTTCACCCGGCTGCCGTGGGTCAGGTGCCCGCCGTGCGGCAGCTCCATCGCCAGCACGGTGTCACCGGGCTGCACCAGGGCGGCGTACGCGGCCAGGTTGGCGCTCGCGCCGGAGTGCGGCTGGAGGTTCGCGTGCTCGGCGCCGAAGAGGTCCTTCGCCCGGGCGATGCCGAGTTCCTCGGCCCGGTCCACCTGCGCGCAGCCACCGTAGTAACGCCGTCCCGGGTAGCCCTCGGCGTACTTGTTGGTGAGCGTGGAACCCAACGCGGCCAGCACCGCCGGGGAGGTGAGGTTCTCGCTGGCGATCAGTTGCAGACCGCCGCGCAGCCGGTCGAGCTCGCCGAGCACCACCTCCGCGATTTCCGGATCGGCCGTGCTGAGCTGCTCGAAATCCGGCCCCCAGAAGGTGCCCTCGGCGGTCTCCACAGCGCCAGAGTCTATGAGACCGCAGACTGGAGGCGTGAGATGCCTGGTGAGCGGCGCGACGGGATACATCGGTGGGCGGCTTGCGCCACGCCTGCTGGCGGAGGGACACGCGGTGCGCTGCCTGGCGCGGCGGGCCAGCCGGCTGCGCGACGTGCCGTGGGCTTCGCAGGTCGAGGTGGTCGAGGGTGACCTGAGCCGGCCGGAGAGCCTGGCCGGGGTCTTCGACGACGTCGACGTGGCGTACTACCTGGTGCACTCGCTCGGTCAGGCCGGCTTCGAGGCCGCCGACCGGCAGGCCGCGACGGCCTTCGCCGAGGCCGCCCGCGCCGCCGGCGTCCGGCGAATCGTCTACCTGGGTGGGCCGCAGCCGCCGCCCGACGACGTCGCCTCGGCACACCTGCGCTCCCGTACCGAGGTGGGCCGGATCCTGCTGGACAGCGGGGTGCCGACGGTGGTGCTGCGGGCGGCGGTGATCCTCGGTTCCGGGTCGGCGTCGTTCGAGATGCTGCGCTACCTGACCGAGCGGCTGCCGGTGATGGTCACGCCGCGCTGGGTCAGCAACCGGATCCAGCCGATCGCGGTCCGCGACGTGCTGCACTACCTGGCCGGCTGCGCCGGGCTGCCCCCGGAGCTCAACCGCGCCTTCGACATCGCCGGGCCGGACGTGCTCACCTTCGCCGAGATGATGCAGCGCTACGCCCGGGTGGCCGGGCTCTCCACCCGGCTGCTGCTGCCGGTACGCGTGCTGACGCCCAGTCTCTCGTCCCACTGGGTCGGGTTGGTCACGCCGGTGCCGAACGCGATCGCCCGACCGCTGGTGGAGAGCCTGGTACATGAGGCGATCGCGCACGAGCACGACATCGCTAGGTACGTCCCGGACCCGCCCGGCGGGCTCACCGGTTTCGACCAGGCCGTCGAGCTGGCGCTGGCCAAGGTACGCGACGCGGAGGTGGAGACCCGCTGGACGAACGCGGCCGGGGCGGACGCGCCGGCCGAGCCGTTGCCGAGCGACCCGCACTGGAGTGGCGGCACCGCCTACACCGACCTGCGGGAGCAGACGGTCACCGCCCCGCCGGAGGCGTTGTGGCGGGTGATCGAGGGGGTCGGCGGGGAGAACGGCTGGTACTCCTTCCCGCTGGCCTGGTCGGTGCGCGGCTGGTTGGACCGGCTGGTCGGCGGGGTGGGGCTGCGGCGGGGCCGGCGTCATCCACACCAGCTGCGCGTCGGTGAGGCACTGGACTTCTGGCGGGTCGAGGAGATCGTCCCCGGCGAACTGCTGCGGCTGCGCGCCGAGATGCGGGTGCCCGGTCGGGCCTGGCTGGAGATGCAGGTGCAGCGGGGCGACAACGGACAGGTCAGCTACCGGCAGCGGGCGGTGTTCCTGCCCCGAGGGCTGGTCGGGCACGCTTACTGGATCGCGGTTACGCCGTTCCACGCCCTGGTCTTCGGCGGAATGGCCCGCAACATCGCCGCCGGTGCCGAACGGGTCGCGGCAGGCGCACCGGCCCGCTGAGTGGACGCAGGTCAGTTGCCGGTGCGCTGCCCGGTGACCCGCCAGGCGGTCATCTCGCTCGGTGGCACGAAGTCGCGTACCGGCTCGTCGCGCAGGGCGAAGGAGAGGATCTCGCCGACCCCCTCCACCATGGCGGTCTGCACCGCACGGCCGACGGCGTCCTGCGGCTCGTCGGGGTTGGCCGCCATCGCGGCCACCGCGAGCTGCGGGGTGAGCGCCACCACCGTCTCCGTGGCGTACCGCTCGGAGCTGCCCGTCTTGCCCGCCACCGGCCGGCCGAGCTGAGCGCGCAACCGGGTTGCCGTGCCGCCGGCACAGCCGTGGTACATGGACTGGTCGCCGACCGGGCAGCGGGCCGCGTCCGCCGCCGCCCGGGCCACGTCGACGTCGAGCACCTGCCGGCAGTCCGGCTGCCCGGCGGCCACCCGGCGACCGGCGGCGTCGGTGATCGAGGTGACCGGCGTCGGCGCGCACCAGGTACCCTCCGCGCCCAGCGTCGCGTACGCACCGGCCAGGTCGAGCGGGGTGGTGGCGGACACGCCCAGGGTGAACGGTCCCCACTCCCGTGCGCCGTGCCGGGCCAACTGGGCGTCGTCGTCAGCCCGGAACACGATGCCGAGCCGTTCGGCCATCTCCACCACCCGGTCCGCACCGACCCGCTCGGTCAGCCAGGCGAAGTACGTGTTCACCGAGTCGCCGAAGGCGGTCCACATGTCGTGCCGGCCGCTCACCGAGGCGCTGGCGTTCTCCGGGCACCAGTACCCGCCGCAGCTCGCCTCGCCGCCGCTGATCCGGAAGTCGGTCACGATCCGCCGGGGCGCGTCGAAGACCGTGTTCAGGGGCAGCCCGGACTCCAGGGCGGCCAGCATGGTGAAGAGCTTGAACGTGGAACCGGCCTGGTAGCCGACGATGGTGCCGCCACCGGCGACGAGCTGGTTGACGGTGTTGGGATGGTTCTGCTGTCCGCCCGGGTTCGCGGCAACGCTGTAGGTCCGGTTGACCGACATGGCCAGCACCCGCCCGGTGCCGGGCTGGACCACGGCGGTCGGCATGGCGTGCGGGTGCTCGGCCGGGTAGATCCGTCGCACCTGTTCGGTGGTGGCCCGCTGCACCCCGGGGTCGAGTGAGGAGACGATGCTGAACCCGCCCCGGCGCAGGGTGCGCTGCCGCTCGTCGACGTTGGCGCCGAACGCCTTCTGGCTGCTCCACCAGCGGGTGAACCAGTCGCAGAAGAAGCCCCAGTCGTTGTGCCCCTCGGGTACCGCGGTGCAGTCGTTCGGAGTTTCGCTGGGTCGCAGGTTCAACGGTTGGGCCGCGGCCCGGGCCGCCTCGTCGGCCACGACCACACCCGACTCGACCATCCGGTCCAGCACGTAGCCGCGACGGGCGGTAGCGCTGTCGGCGTCCCCGTTGATCGGATCGTCACTGTGCGGGGAGCGGACCAGTCCGGCCAGCAGTGCCGCCTGGGCCAGCGTGAGCTTCGCCGGTGAGGTGGAGAAGTAGCGCTTGCTGGCCGCGGCGATGCCGTACGCGCCGGCACCGAAGTACGCGATGTTGAGGTAGCGGGTCAGGATCTCGTCCTTGGTCAGCTCCCGCTCCAACGCCAGGGCGTACCGGATCTCCTGGATCTTGCGGGCGGTGCTCACCTCGGTGGCCGCGGCCCGCTGCGCCTCGCTCAGGCGGGGATCCGTGCTCAGCACGTTGCGGACGTACTGCATGGTCAGCGTGGAGGCGCCCTGCCGGGTGGCGCCGTCGCGCCGGTTTGCGGTGAACGCCCGCGCTATGCCCCGCAGGTCCACCCCGCTGTGCTCGTGGAACCGGGCGTCCTCGGCGGCGATGATGGCCTGACGCATCACGGGAGCCACCTCGCCGAGCGGCACGTCCACCCGGTCCTCCTGGTAGAAGGAGGTGATCAGGGTGGTGCCGTCGTTGGCGTAGAGGTTGGATCGTTGGGCCGTCGGCGGCGTCCGCAGGGTGTTGGGCAGCTCCGCGTACGGCGCGGCGAGCGCCGAGAATCCGATGCCGAACACCAGCGCGGCCGGCAGTGCCGCCACCGCCAGCACCAGGCCGGCCAGCGTGCCGGCCAGCAGGACGGTGAACATCTTCGGCAGCAACGCCCGGGTCATCAGCTCTCCCCGCAGGAGCCGTCAGGACTCCCCCAGAATGGCGCTAATCACCCCTTCTGCCGCGCCTTTCATGAAACCCGGATGAAATTCGCCGATCAGGGGAGCAGCAGCGCGGCGAGCGGCTGCACCGTCTCCTCGATCTCGTCGGCCACCCGGCTGAAACACTGGTCGCCGCGCCCCCACGGGTCGTCGAGGTCGTCGGTGGACAGGGCGGCGGCGCCCTGGCGGGCCTCGTGCGCCGCCTCGACCAGGGCCACGCCACGAGCGTGGACCGCGTCGGCGGTGGCCTCGGCCGTCGGCAGCGCGGCCGGATCGAGGGCGGCCAGGAGCCGACCGAACTCGCCGAGCACGAACGTGCGGTCGGCGGCGTCGGGCCGCAACGCGGTCACGTACTCCTGCTGGTCCGCGGTGGCGGTCAGGACCAGGTCGGCGGCGTCGATGTGGTCGGAGCGCAGCTTGCGGGCGGCGAACCCGGCGACGTTGCCGCCCCGGCTGGTGACCTGGCGGGCGGCCGGTGGGTTCATCTCCTCACCGGCGTGCCAACCACCGGTGCCCGCGCTGTGGCTGTGCAGCAGTTCCTCGACCCGGGCCGGATCCACCTCACGCCGGGCCAGCCGATCGGCCACGGCAAGGGTGAGTAGTCGCTCGGCCATCGGCGAGCGGCAGATGTTACCCATGCAGACGTGCAGGACGGTGAAGGGCGGCACCTACGCCACCTGGCTCTCGCGCAGCTCCGGCACCACGTCACGCAGCCGGGCCAGGTCGATCGCGCCCTCCCGGACGAGCACCGGCTCGTCACCGGTCAGGTCCACGATCGTGCTCGGTACCGGATCGACAGCCGGCCCCGCCTCCAGGTAGGCCCGCACGGAGTAGGCCAGCTGATCGCGCGCCTGGTCGGCGGTGAGCGCGGCCGGTTGGCCGATCTTGTTGGCCGAGGCCACCGCCATCGGCCCGGTCTCGCGCAGCACCTCCAGCGCCACCGGGTGCAGCGGCATCCGCACCGCCACCGTGCCGCTGTCGTCGCCGAGATCCCACCGCAGGCTCGCCGAGTGCTTCACCAGGATGGTCAGCGCCCCCGGCCAGAACGCCTCCACCAGGTCCCGCGCCGCCGCTGGCAGCGTGTAGGCCAGGCCGTCGAGGGTGTGCCGGGAACCGATGAGCACCGGCGGCGGCGCGTGCGGGACACCCTTGGCGTCCAGCAACGCCTTGACCGCGTACGGGGTGAACGCGTCGGCGCCGATCCCGTAGACCGTGTCGGTCGGCAGGACGACCAGCTCGCCGTTGCGGACCGCCTCGATGGCCGCAGCGATGCCGCGGTCCCGGTCGGCGACCGACCGGCAGTCGTAGAGCATCACGAGGAGCCAGTCTGCCACGTCATCGCCGCGCCCGGTGGCGGGCGGTCCGCGAGGCGGGACGCCGTGACGAAGCGGGGCCGCTCGGCGAGGTCACGATGGTCGACGATCGCGGCGTACCGACCGTCGGCGGCGAGCAGACCGGGTGCCACCGTGCCGTGGCTGTCGTCGTGCTCGATACCGAGGGCACCGCCGGGACGCAGCAGAAACCCGGCACGGTCGATCACCCGACGGATGACGTCCAGCCCGTCGGCCCCACCGAACACGGCCTCCGCCGGGTCGTGGTCGGCCACCTCCGGGGGTACGCCCACCGCGAGCGGGACGTACGGCGGGTTGCACAGCAGCACGTCCACCTGGCCGGTCAACTCGTCCAGCAGCGCCGGATCGGTGACGTCCGCCGCCACCACCTCGATCGGCCGGTCACCCGCGGCGACCCGGGCCGCCGCGTTGCGCCGCAGCCAGGACAGGGCCTCCGGGGAGCGTTCCACCGCCACCACCCGGGCGTCCGGCACCTCGTGCGCCACCGACAGGGCTATCGCTCCGGAGCCACTGCACAGGTCCACCACCAGCGGCTCCGGCCGCCCGCCGCCGGTGGGCGTCACCTGCCGGGCCTGCTCGACGCCCCAGCCGGCGAGGAGTTCGGTTTCCGGGCGCGGCACGAAGACGCCTGACCCGACGGCCAGCTCCAGATGCCGGAAGCCGGCGGTGCCGGTGAGATACTGCAAAGGTTCCCGTCGGGACCGGCGGGCCGCGAGCGCACGGTAACTGTCGAGTTGCTCGTCGGTGAACCCGTCCGCCAGGGCCAACCGTCCCCGGGGGACCTGGAGCACGTACGCGGCCAGCAGCTCAGCCTCGGCACGGGCCGAGGTCACGCCGGCGGCGGCGAGGGTGCGGGCCACATCGGCGATCACGGGAGCCGGACGGTGACGTCTCGTCCCTTCGGACGGGTGTTGCGGTGCGGTGGTCACGCAATAATCATGAGGCGTCGCCGTGCACGTGCATAAGCGGGTGCAGCGGCACACCGACAGGAGGTCGCGGGTGGGCTGGCTCGACCGGGTCGAAGACCAGGTTGACGCCCTGACGAAAGCGCGGGCGTTGCAGGAGGTGAGCCGTTCCACCGAGGCGTACGGGCTCCTGGAGCGGGTGCTGCGTGCCACCCGTGACCCGAACGCCCGCGCCGACGCGCTCGTGCAGCGGCTCTCGGCACTGATCAATCTCGGGCGCACCGCCGAGTACACCCGCGCCATCGAGGAGGCCTCCGCGGCGGTGCGCGACCTCGCGGAGCCCTATCTGCACGGGCACCTCAACGCACTGGCCGCGCTGGCCGCCCACCATCAGGGTGCACTGGACCGCTGCGTGACGCATCTGGTCAAGGCCGCTCGGGCGCTCGGGGCGGTGGAGGACCCGGACCGGGACACCGCCTGGGGCTGGCACGACCTGGCGATGGCATACTCGTACCTCAGCTTCCACGGGTACGCGTTGGGCGCTATCGAACGCGCCCGGCAGCTCGGCACCGCCGCCGGGATCCCGGAGGAGACGTTCGCCGCACCGGGGATCCGGCTGCGCAACGCGGTCGCCCTGGACCACACCGGGGACAGTGACGGCTGTCTGCGCGTACTGCGGGACGTCGGCGGCGACCTCGACCGCTTCGTGACCGCCGGGCGTGCGGATCGGCTGCGCCCCAGCAGCCTGGCCGCGTACGGTTACGCCGCCGCCCGCCGGTGTGCGCTCGGCGACGACCTCTCCCCTGCCCCCGGCCGGGACCCGGCCCGGCTGCTCGGCTACGGCGCGGACAGTGCCCGGGCCCGCGACATGCGCCAGCTCGGCCAGGTGTGCCTCGCCATCGCCAGCGGACGGCCGATCGAGGCGGTCACCCGGCTGGACACCGTCCAGGTGTCCGCCGAGACGCTCGGCGCGGCCGAGCCGGCGCGGCTGCGCAGCATGGCGCTGGGACGGGCCGGCGACCACGCCGCGGCGCACCGGGCCGACCGGCTGGCGTTCCGGCTCGCCGCGCAGCGTCACGACCGGCTCCGCGACGTCTACATCGACGGCATCGCCGCACGGATCGACCACGAGGAGATGCGCCGTGAGGCGGCGCGGTTCGAGGGGGAGGCACTTACCGACCCGCTGACCGGGCTGCCCAACCGCCGCCGGCTGGAGCGCTACATCGCGGCCGTGGTCGCCCGGGGCGAACGGGTGGTGATCGGCGTCTGCGACCTGGACGGGTTCAAGGCGGTCAACACGCGGCACGGGCACCACTCGGGGGACCTGGTCCTGCAACGCGTCGCCGGAGTGATCAACAGGGTGATGCGTCGGGGCGACTTCGTCGCCCGCTACGGCGGCGACGAATTCGTCGTGGTGCTGCCGGAAGCGGGCATGACCGAGGCGGCCGAGGTGGCTCGACGCATCGACGCCGCCGTCCGCACCGAGGACTGGGAATCGCTGGTGCCCGGCACCCCGGTCGGCGTCAGCATCGGCTTCGCCGAGGTGGGCACCGGCGGCCCGGGCCAGCGGGACGCGCTCGGCGCGGCCTTCGAGGCCGCCGACCGCGAGATGCTGCGGGCGAAGGCCCGACCGCGTACCGCCTGACGTCTCAGCGGCGGGTCAGCTCCGAGTCGCCCGCCAGGCGCGCGGCCCGGTCCGCCTCGGTGAGCGCGTCGAGCACACCGTCCAGCTCCCCGGCGAGGACCAGATCGAGGTTGTACGCGGTGAAGCCGATCCGGTGGTCGGTGATCCGGTTCTGCGGGAAGTTGTACGTCCGGATCCGCTCCGAGCGGTCCACCGTACGCACCTGGGCCTTGCGGGCGTCCGAGGCGGCGGCGTCGGCCTGCTCCTGCGCGGCGGCGAGCAACCGGGCGCGCAGGATCCGCATCGCCTGCTCCCGGTTCTGCAACTGGGACTTCTCGTTCTGACAGGAGACCACGATGCCGGTGGGCAGGTGGGTGATCCGCACCGCCGAGTCGGTGGTGTTCACCGACTGGCCGCCCGGACCGGACGAGCGGAACACGTCGACGCGCAGCTCGTTCGGGTCGATGGTGACGTCGACCTCCTCGGCCTCCGGCAGCACCAGGACGCCGGCCGCGCTGGTGTGGATACGCCCCTGTGACTCGGTGACCGGGACCCGCTGCACCCGGTGCACGCCGCCCTCCCACTTCAGCCGGGACCAGACGCCGTTGCCGCCCTCGGGCACGCCCTTGGTCTTGATCGCCAGCGAGACGTCCTTGACCCCGCCGAGGTCGGAGTCCTGAGCGTCGATCACCTCGGTGAGCCAGCCGCGCCGCTCCGCGTACCGGGTGTACATGCGCAGCAGGTCACCGGCGAACAGCGCGGACTCCTCACCACCCTCGCCCGCCTTGATCTCGACGATGACGTCCTTGGCGTCGTGCGGGTCGCGCGGGATGAGCAGCTCGGCGAGGCGCTCCTCCAGTGCCGGCAGCGTCGCCGCGATCGTCTCGGCCTCGGCGGCGAAGGAGGCGTCCTCGGCGGCCAGTTCCCGCGCGGCGGCGAGATCGGCCCGGGCCTGCTCCAGTTCACCGGCGGCCTTGTGCAGCGGCACCAGTTCGGCGTAGCGACGGCCGACCCGACGGGCGGTGCCCTGGTCAGCGTGGATCGCGGGGTCGGCCAGCCGCTTCTCCAACTCGGCGTACTCGTCGAGGAGGCCGGCCAGGCGTTCACTGCTCATGCTGGGGATAGCTCCTTGGTCGGCGGGGAGGCCGGGACACAGACGGACAACGCCCGCGCCCGGCGGAAACCGGACGCGGGCGTCGGACGAGGAGCTACTTGGCCTTCTTGCCCTGGGCCTTGGCGTACTTCTGCTGGAACTTCGCGACCCGACCAGCGGTGTCCAGCACTCGCTGCTTGCCCGTGTAGAACGGGTGGCAGGCGCTGCACGTCTCGACGTGGATCGAGCCGCCCTTGGCGGTGCTGCGGGTGGTGAAGGTGTTACCGCAGGAGCAGCTGACCTCGGTGGTCACGTACTCCGGGTGGATGTTGGGCTTCATGTCGCCTCGGTCCTCTCGTCTGTGGTCGCCGGGTCGCCCCTGTGCCTGCTGGTGGGGGCGTGAACCGGAACCGGTGGCCGATTGACCAGTGTGCCATGGGCGTCGGTGGGCCTCGGAATCGGGCCACACCGGCTGGTCGCCGGTAGCAACATCGGGCCTCGGGTACGCATTCCCACCGTCCGCGCGAGGCATTCCTCCGCCCGCCCCGCCGTCACCGGCAGGGAGATACCCACCTCCGCGCGCCCTTTGCTCTGCTTCAACCGGCGCACCGGGTTTCGTCCGGTTTCGTTGCGTGGGGTGAAGCAGAGCAAAGGGCCGAAACCCGAGGGGGTACGGGCGGCGGGCGTGCGGGTCGGCCCGGTACCCGAAGGGGCGTGGCCAGGTCTGGCCACGCCCCTTCGTCGATCTTCGTCGGCGGACGTTACTCCCCCGGCGTCGACTTCGCGATCTGCATCAGGAACTCGATGTTGGTGCGGGACTGCTTCAGCCGGTCCAGCAGGAGGTCGAGCGCCGCCTGCGAGTCCAGCGAGTGCAGCACCTTGCGGAGCTTGTGCACGATGGCCAGTTCCTCCGGCGCGAGCAGGATCTCCTCCTTGCGGGTACCGGACGGGTGGATGTCGATGGCCGGGAAGGTGCGCTTGTCAGCGATCTTCCGGTCCAGCTTCAGCTCCGCGTTACCGGTGCCCTTGAACTCCTCGAAGATGACCGTGTCCGCCATCGAACCGGTCTCCACCAGGGCGGTGGCGAGGATGGTCAGCGAGCCGCCGTTCTCGATGTTGCGCGCCGCGCCGAGGAACCGCTTCGGCGGGTAGAGCGCGGTGGAGTCGATACCACCCGACATGATCCGGCCGCTGGCCGGCGCCGCCAGGTTGTACGACCGGCCGAGCCGGGTCACCGAGTCGAGCAGCACGACCACGTCGTGACCCAGCTCGACCAGGCGCTTGGCCCGCTCGATCGCCAGCTCGGCGACGGTGGTGTGGTCCTGCGGCGGGCGGTCGAACGTGGCCGCGATGACCTCGCCCTTGACCGACCGCTGCATGTCGGTGACCTCTTCGGGCCGCTCGTCCACAAGCACCACCATCAGGTGGCACTCCGGGTTGTTGTGCGTGATGGCGTTCGCGATCGCCTGCAGCACCATGGTCTTACCGGCCTTGGGCGGCGAGACGATCAGCGCCCGTTGCCCCTTGCCGATCGGCATGACCAGGTCGATCACCCGGGTGGTGAGGATGTGCGGCTCGGTCTCCAGCCGCAACCGCTCCTGCGGGTACAGCGGGGTGAGCTTGTAGAACTCCGGCCGACGCTTGGCCTCGTCCGGCTCCATCCCGTTGATGGTGTCCAGCCGGACCAGCGGGTTGTACTTGTCCCGCCGCTGCTCGCCGTCGCGCGCCGCCCGAACCGCGCCGGTGATCGCGTCACCGCGCCGCAGGCCGTACTTCTTGATCTGGGACATCGACACGTAGACGTCGTTGGGGCCGGCCAGGTAGCCGGTGGTCCGGACGAAGGCGTAGTTGTCCAGCACGTCCACGATGCCGGCCACCGGCACGAGCACGTCGTCCTCGCCGACCTGCGGCTCACGGCCGCCGTCGCCGCCGGACTCGTTGCGGTCACCGCGGCCCCGCCGACGGTCCCGGAAGCGGCTGCGCCGGCTGCGCCGACCGCCGTTGTCGCCGTCGTCGTCACCGTCGTTGTCCCGCTCGGCGCGCTGTCCACGCTCGCCACGGTCACCCCGCTCGGCGCGCTCGCCACGGTCACCCCGCTCGGTGCGCTCACCGCGGTCGCTCCGTTCGGTGCGCTCACCGCGGTCGCCACGATCGCCCCGCTCACCACGGTCGGCGGCACGCTCGCCGCGATCGGACCGCTCCGCGGAGCGCTCACCGCGCTCGGTCCGGTCGCCGCGCTCGGTGCGCTCGCCGCGCTCAGCCCGCTCACCACGCTCAGCGGCACGGTCGGCGCCACGGTCGGCACGCTCGGCGCCGCGGTCCCGGCCGGACCGGCCCTCGGACCGCTCGCCCTCGGCGGTGGCCTCTTCGGCGCGCGGTTCCGCCACGGCGGTCCGACTACGCCGGGTACGGCCACGACCCTCGCTCTCGACGCTCGCCGCCGGCTGTTCGCCGCCACGGCGCTCGGCCTCCGGCCGCTCACCTGCGTCCCGCACCTCCGCGTGGACCTCCTCGCGGACCGGTGCGGCGGCCGCCGCGACCTCGGCCCGTGGTCGAGGGGCTCCGGCAGCGCCGCCCTGCCGCTCGGTGATCGCGCTGATCAGCTCGCCCTTACGCATGCGAGCCGTCCCCGAGATGCCGAGCGACGCGGCCAGGCTCTGCAGCTCCGGCAGCAGCATCGCCGACAGACCCGTGCCGCTGCGCCGACGGCGGGCGGGGGCAGCGGTGGTGGCATCGCCAGCGACGTTGGAAACATCCGACGTCACGTCGGTGGTGTCGCTCAATGGATTCCTTCCCTCGATAGGCCGGGACTGCCCGGAATCGACAACAGGTGGCCGGGCGGCCTCGGTACACCCGCCTCGCATGACGCTTCGCGGGAGTCTGTAACACAGCAGCCGGTCGGTCGCCCGACCCACCAGGTGGAGCGGTGGGCGGGGTTTCGCCGTCTGCGGCGACCAGTGAAGACTGCGGTGCGGCGTGGGCCTAGGCAGGGGTGACGGGCTTACCGCCGAAAGCTTCGGGGGTGCGCCGACCCGCAGGGAGATCGCATGCTTCGCGGCTGTGCTAAGTCTAGAGCGTAATCAACTCTTGCGACCTGCGGCAACAGGGTCCCGCTCCGCGTGTCCGAGTCTACCCCGCTCGACCTGCGCCCCGCATACATCTACCGGCAACCGCAGCAGCCGCCAATCTGTTCCCGCGTCGAAGTCTACGGGCAGCTCAGACAGGGCGAGCACGGTGGGGCCGGCCCCACTGACCACGGCCGCCACACCGGCTTCACGCAACCCGTTGACCAGGGCAGTTGTGCCCGGCATCGACGCCGCGCGGTAATCCTGATGCAACCGGTCGGCGGTCGCCGGCAACAGCAGTGCCGGCTGCGCGGTCAACGCGTGCACCAGCAGCGCCGCGCGGCCGGCGTTGAACGCGGCGTCGCCGTGCGGCACGGTGGCCGGCAGCGCCGCGCGCGCCGAGGCGGTCAGCCCACGCTCGGCCGGCACCAGCACCGTGGGGTGTACGCCGTCGGCCACCGGCAGCGACACCGCCCGGGCGCCGGCCGGCTCCGTCCAGGCCAGGGTGAAGCCGCCGAGCAGGCAGGGCGCGACATTGTCCGGATGGCCCTCGATCTCGGCGGCCAGGCGCAGCACCGCCTCGTCGTCGAGGCTGCTCTCGCCCTCCGTCACCAGGGCCCGGGCCAACAGCACCCCGGCGACGATCGCCGCCGACGAGGAGCCGAGCCCGCGCGCCTGCGGGATGCGGTTGACGCACTCCACCGCCAGTCCCGGCGGTTGCCCGCCGAGCGCGTCGAAGGCCGCCCGCATGGCGCGTACCACCAGGTGTCCGTCGTCGACCGGCAGGTCGCCGGCTCCCTCGCCGGTCACCGTGACCGTCACGCCCTCGGCCGTCACCTCGGCGGCGACGTCGTCGTGGAGCGCGAGGGCCAGCCCCAGCGCGTCGAAACCCGGCCCCAGGTTCGCACTGGTGGCGGGGACCCGGACCCGGACCGGTTCGGCGACGAATGTGGTCGACACGCCGCCCATGCTAGTGCGGTGGCCGGAAACGCTCACCCGGCCGGACCCGGCTACCGGTTCTCCGCGACGGCGGGCGGCGACGCGGCGAGCGAGAGACGCCGCGTCGCGATCCGCCAGCCGATCGCGTAGACCAGGGTGACCAGCCCGCAACCGGCCAGTACGACACGTTCGTCGACCACGTCCACGACCGCGGCCACCACCAGCTGGCTGACGGAGATGGCCAGGGTCGCCAGCATCATGTCGGTGGCGAAGACCCGACCCCGCAGTCGGTCCGGCACCTCGCCCTGCAGAGCGAAGTTCGACATCACCCAGTTGCTGCCACCGGCGAAGTGGGCCACGAAGACCAGCACCAGCACCAGCGGGAACCAGGCGGCCACCGAGGTGCCGAGATAGGCCAGACCGTAGGCCGACATGGACAGTGCCAGGCCGGGCAGCAGCCAGGCGCGGTTGGTCAGCACCCGGCGCATCATGATCGGGCCGACCAACGCGCCGGCACCGCGTACCGCGAAGAGCAGCCCGGCACCGAGCGCGCCGACCCCGTACACCCCGGCGAGCAGCGGGAAGACGGTGAGCACACCGTTACCGAGCCCCACCGCCGACTTGACCGTCACCAACGCCAGCACCCGCGGTCGATGCCCGATGTAAACAAGCGCCTCGCGGATCGCCGCCCAGGTCTGCGGCGGCCTCGCGCCGCGCTCGCGGGGTGCCTGCAACGGACGTCGGATGAGCATGGCCAGGCCCGCGGCGATCACCAGCCCGACGGCACCCACCCAGAAACAGACGTACGGCCCGGCCGCCGCGCTGAGTACCCCGCCGAGCGACGCGCCGACGATCGTCATCGTGCCCCACGCCGACCCGGCCACCGCGTTACCGGCGGCCAGTTCATCCGGATCGAGCACGTTCGGCAGCGCCGCCTGTGCCGCCGGCGAGTAGAACGCCTTGGCCACCGCCACCACGCCGATGCCGAGCAACGCCAGCCAGGCCGTGCCGGCGTCGCGTACCCCGAGCAGCAGCAGGACCCCTACCAACGCGGCGGCGTTCGAGACGATCATGATCGTGCGTCGGTCGAACCGGTCCGCGATGGTGCCGGTGTACGGCAGCAGCAACGCCACGATGCCGGTGTCCACGGCCAGCACCAGGGCACCCCACACGCCACTGCCGGTCAACTTCGGCAGCAGCACCAGCAGCGGCACCATGACGAACCAGTCGGCACCGAAGACCACCAGCTCGGCCAGGAAGAGATTGCGGAAGTTCCGGTTGCGGGTGAGGACCGAGAGGGTGGACGCCACGGAGCGGACCATACCCGGCCACCGTCTGCGGTTGCGTCGGAGCGCGGACAGCGCCCCGGAGGGCCCGAGGACCCTCCGGGGACAGCTGTCACTCGTTCGGGGGGAACGGTGAGTTGCGACTCTTCGGCAGCCGGAGCACCTCGAACTGATCGGTGTTCTCGATCAACGCCCCGGAGGGCGCCGCCGGCACCGGCCGGCTCTCCCGCCGGCTCGTGTCGGTCGTGGCGGTCGTGCCGGCGCCGACCCCCGCGCCCACCGGTGCCCGCCCGTTCTCCGACCCGGTGTCATCGGCCTCGTTGACCTCGCCACCGTCCGACCCGTCGTCGGGCGCGTCACCGTGGCGGCGGCGGCGCCACGCCCGGACCGACGCCTTGGTGTCCTCCACCATGGCGTACAGCGTCGGCACCAGGATCAGCGTGAGCACGGTGGAGGTGAGCAGTCCGCCGATCACCACGATCGCCAGCGGCCGCGAGATGAAGCCACCCTCCCCGGTGAGTCCGAAGGCCATCGGCGTCAGCGCGAAGATGGTGGCGATCGCGGTCATCAGGATCGGTCGCAACCGGTGGCGCCCGCCCTCGACCACCGCCTCCCGCACGCCCATCCCCTGGGCCCGGTACTGGTTGACCAGGTCGAGCAGCACGATGGCGTTCGTCACCACGATGCCGACGAGCATGAGCACGCCGATCAGCGCCGGCACGCTCAGCGCGGTGCCGCTGAGCAGCAGCAGGGCGACCGCTCCGGTGGCCG
The DNA here is from genome assembly GCF_040660295.1 of Micromonospora sp. NPDC049891. Taxonomy (NCBI): domain Bacteria; kingdom Bacillati; phylum Actinomycetota; class Actinomycetes; order Micromonosporales; family Micromonosporaceae; genus Micromonospora; species Micromonospora sp. NPDC049891. The sequence goes on along the minus strand of NZ_JBFAML010000006.1, from coordinate 249,743 downwards.
CGAACGGAATGGAGACCAGCAGGATCAGCGCCTGGATCACGCTGCGGAACGTCGCCATCATGATCAGGAAGACGATCGCGATAGCGGCAAGCACGGCCAGACCCAGGTCGGCGAAGGTCTCCCGCTGCTCGGCGCTGACCCCGCCCAGGGTGAGGGTGGCCCCCGGCACGTCTATCGCGTCGAGACGGCTCTGCAACTCGGTGCTGATCGCGCCAAGGTCGGAGCCGGTGACCGTGCCGGTCACCGAGACGCTGCGCTCACCGTCGATCCGCCGTACCTGTTGCGGGCCGGTGGTCTCCGTGACGTCGGCGATGTCGTCCAGCTCGACCGCGCCCACCGGCAGCGCCCGCAACTCCGCCACGGTCACCGGCGGCGCCGCCGACCGGCGCAGCACCACGTCCCGGGCGGCGCCGTCGACGGTCACCTGGCCGAGGGGCGTACCCCGGAAGGCCTGCGACACCAGCTGCCCGACGGCAGCCTCGGTGAGTCCGGCCCGGCTGGCCGCCACCCGGTCGACTGTCACGTCGACGCGCGGTACCCGCTCGGCCAGGGTGGTCGAGACGTCCTCGACCCCGGCGATACCGGTCAGGGCCGACTCGGCCTGCTGCGCGGCGGCCGCCAACGCCTCGGGATCGGCGGCCCGGACGATGACCGCAAGCTCGCTCGCGGACGCCCCGCCCTGGCCCGCCGGGAAGGTGATCTCTCCGGCCTCCGACCCGAGCGCCGTGAACCGGTCCCGCAGCACGCCACGCATCGCCTTGGCGTCGGTCTCCCCGCCGAGGCGCAACGCGTAGCTGGCCACGTTGTTGCCGGCGCTGCCTGCCCAGGGTGTGTCGCCGCCGCCGGCGGTGACCTGGTACGACTCGACACCCGGGGTGCTCGCCAGCACCTCCTCGACCCGCCGGGCCGCCGCGTCGGTGCCGGCCAGCCCGGTGCCCACCGGCAGCTCCTGCCGAATGTTGAGGGTGTCCTGGCCGGAATCGTCGAGGAAGTTCGTCTCCAGTTGCCGGGCCAGCCCGAAGGTGCCGAACAGCACCAGCAGCCCCGCCGCCAGGGTCGCCCACCGGTAGGCCCGCCGGCCGGTCGCGAACCGGATGACCGGCAGGTACGCGCGCTGCAACGGGCTGCGCAGCTCGCGCTCCTCCGCCGCCCGGCGGACCGCCGCCCCGTCGGTCGCACCGCTCACCGGCTTGAGGAACCAGTACGCGAGCACCGGGATCACCGTCAGCGACACCAGCAGCGAGGCGAGCAGCGCCACGGTGACCGTGATCGCGAAGGGTGCGAAGAGCTGGCCGACGAAACCGCCGACAAGTGCGATCGGGGCGAAGACGGCCACCGTGGTCAACGTCGACGCGGTGACGGCACCGGCCACCTCGCGTACCGCCGTGAGAATCGCCTGCCGCTTCGGCCCGCCGTACGTCAGGTGCCGCTTGATGTTCTCCAGCACCACGATCGAGTCGTCCACCACCCGGCCGACCGCGACCGTCAGCGCGCCGAGGGTGAGCAGGTTGAGCGAGTAGTCACCGATCCAGAGGGCGATCAGCGCGACCACCACCGACAGCGGGATGGAGACTGCGGTGACCACTGTGGAGCGCACCGACAGCAGGAACACCAGGATGACCACCACAGCCATGATCAGCCCCAGCAGGCCCTCGGTGCTCAGCGTCTTGATGGACTTCTCCACGAACGGCGCCTGGTCGAGCACGACCGTCAGCTCGGCACCGGTGGCGGAGCGCAGGTCACCGAGCCGGTCGGCGACCGCGTGCGAGATCTCCACCGCGTTGCCGTCCGGGTCGGCGGTGACCGCGATGCCGAGGCTCGCCTGGCCGTTGGTGCGGGTGATCGCGGTGGCCGGGGCGAGTTGCTCCTCGACCGTGGCGACGTCGCCGAGCCGGATCGGACCTGCCTTCTTGACCGGTGGGGCGACGACCACGTCGCGCAGCTCGTCCAGAGTGGTCAGCGGGGCGCCCACCTGCACCGGCAGGGTGCGCTCACCGTCCAGCACCGCACCGGCCGGCACCGCCACGCCGTTCGCCTGCAACGCGGTGCCGATCGCGGTCGGCTGCACCTTCGCCTTCGCCAGCTTCGCCGGGTCCGGTGTGATCACCACCAGTTCGTCGCGGACACCTGTCAGCTCGACGCTGCGGACACCGTCGATCGCCGCCAGTTCCGGCACCACTGTGTCACGCAGCTTGCCGGCGAGGACCCGCTCGTCGTCGTCGCCGGACGCGGCCAGCACCACGGCCGGCAGGTCGTCGGTGCCGCCCGCGATCACCTGCGGGTCCACGCCCTCAGGCAGCCGGGTCCGGTTGATCGCGGTCTGCATTCTGCTGACCACGTCGTCGAGTTCGGTGCCGAACTCGTACTGCACCTGGATGGTGGTCAGGCCCTCGCGGGAGGTCGAGACGACCGAGTCCAGACCGGAGATGCCGCGCAGGCTGTTCTCGATCGGCTCGGCTACCTGGGACTCGACGACCTCCGGTGCGGCACCGGGGTACTGGGCCACGATGAACGCGGCGGGGAACTCCAACGACGGGAGAAGTTGCTGCTTCAGTGACGGCACGGCGTACACACCGAACGCCGTGGTCACCACCGCGATGAGGGCTACCAGCCCCCGGTTGGCGAGGCTGAATCTGGCGAGCAGCGACATCGCGTGGCTCACTCCTGGGGGAGACGGTCGAGGGGTACGAGCAGTGTGCCCGACCCCGTCGTTCTGCCGGCCCCCGGGGCGGTCGAGGTCCCGGAGGTGCCGATCCGCAGCGACGCCACCAGATCGCGGTACAGCTCGTCGGTGCGGAGCAGGGTGACGTGGTCACCGACGGCCCGGATCCGGCCACGGTCCATCACGACGATCTGATCGGCGTCGAGCACGGTGGAGAGCCGGTGGGCGATGGTCACCACCGCGCCCGCCCCGGCCCGCTGCCGCACGCACCGCCCGACCGCCGCCTCGGTCAGGCCGTCGACCTGGGAGGTGGCCTCGTCGAGCAACAGCACGTCGGGGGTACGCAGCACCGCCCGGGCCAACGCGATGCGCTGCCGCTCGCCGCCGGAGACGGTGGTGGCGCTCAGCGGCGTGTCCAGCCCGAGGTCGAGCGAGCCGACCTTGTCGTGCAGGTCGACCGCGCGCAGTGCGGCCCAGAGTTCCTCGTCGGCGGCATCAGGGTGGGTGAAGCGCAGGTTGTCCCCGATGGTGCCCGGCACCACCGGTGCCTCCTGCTCGACGTAGGCCAGCCGGCCACGGATCTCGGCGGGTGTGTGCTCCGGATAGGGACGGCCGTAGAGCAGCAACCGGCCGCGCTCCGGTTCGAGGAAGCGCAGCAGCAGGGAGAACAGCGTGGTCTTGCCGGCACCGGAGGGCCCGACGATCGCGGTGTGCCCACGACGGGGGATCGCCAGGTCGATGTCGCGCACGGCGGGTGCCGCGCCCGGGGCGTACCGTGCGGTGACGCCCTGGAAGGTCAGCACGACGTCGCCGGATTCCGACCCGACGGGCCCGGCGGGTGCCGGTGCCGGCTGGCCGGTCGGCCGGGAACCGGGCTCGACCGCGATGGCCTCGATCTCCCGTAGGCGGCCGGCGGCCGCGATGCCGGCCTGCATGGCCGTCATGTTCTGGGTCAACTCGCTGATCGGCCCCATCAACTGGAAGGCGTAGAGCAGGAAAGCGATCAGGGTGGACACCTCGATCAGGCCACGCTCGGCCCGCGCCGCCCCGAATCCGAGGATGACGATCACGGCGAGCTGGATGCCCGTCCAGGAAATGGTCCAGACGGTCGCCGCTCGGCGGGCGGCGTGGATGCCGTGCCGTGCCGAGTCCTCGGCGTGTCTGGTGATCAGACCTGCCTGTCGCTGCTCGGCGCGGCTGGCCTTGACCGTACGAATGGCGCGCAGCGAACCCTCCAGGGCCCCGCCGAGCCGTCCCACCGACTCCTGCGCCGCCTCCTGGGCCCGCCCGATCGACGGCAGCAGCAGTCCCATCAGCACCGCGACGACCACGACCGCGACCATTGTGGTGGCCAGCAGCACCACGTCGAGCGTGCCCATCAGCACGAGCGTCCCGACCAGCGCCACCGCACCGTTGATCAGGCCGACGAGGCTGCCGGACGCCTCGTGCAGCAACCCCGGGTCGGAGGTCGCCCGGGTGACCAGTTCGCCGCCCGGCCGGCGGGTCAGCTGGTCGATCCGGGCGGCGAAGTAGCGGCGGATCACCCCGGACCGGGCGTCGAGCACCACCCGCTCGGCGACGCCGCCCATCAGCATCCACTGCCACAGCGAGATGCCGGCGCCGACGACGACGAGAGCGAACAGCACGGTCACCGGCCGGGACAGCGAGCCACCGGCACCGAGGGTGTCCAGCACCCACTTGGTCACCAGCGGGGTGGCCAGCCCGGCGGCGTTGGCCAGCAGGCCGAGCAGCAGCCCGAGCAGCATGGCCGGCCAGTGCGGCCGTAGATAGGCGAGCAGCAGGTAGGTCCGGCGCCGGTGGGCGGCCGGCTGGGGGTCGATCGGTTCGGCAACGGCGATCTCAGTCACTCCGTTATGGAACACTCATGTTCCGTTCCGGGCAAGCTAAATTCTGAAACCGCACATTGGTACCCTCTGTCCGTGGTGACCACCGAGGAGACCGGCAGTCGGGCGCGGACCCGGCAGGCGATCCTGCAGGCCGCGATCGAGGTACTGAGCCGCAATCCGACGGCCAGCCTGGGCGAGATCGCCACCGCCGCACAGGTCGGCCGGACCACTCTGCACCGGTACTTCGCCGAGCGGTCGGACCTGCTGGCCGGCGTGGTCGACGAGGGTGTCGCCCGGCTCAACCGGGCGACCGCCCGCGCCCGGCTGGCAGAGGGCACCGGTGCGGAGGCCCTGCACCGGCTCTGCGCGGAGTACTTCGACCTCGGCGACCTGCTCTCACTGGTGTTCGCCGAGCCGCAACTGGTCACCGACCCCGCCTGGGCCACAGGTGTCTGCGACGACGACTTCCACGCCCTGGTGGCTCGGGGACACGCGGACGGCAGCATCGACCCGGCGCTGCCCGCCACCTGGTTGCAGTCCGTGCTCTGGGCACAGCTCTACGCGGGCTGGAGCTACCTGGCCGAACACGACGTGTCCCGCCACGAGGTGCTCGGCCTGGTCACCCGGACCGTCGCCGGCGCCGTCACCCCCCGAACCTGACCGGGTGAACCAGCCGCCCCTTGCGGCGATCATGCAGTTGTGGCTCCCGAAACGCACACGTTTATCCACCCGTGTGAGGTGCCACAACTGCATGATCGGCGGGTGCTGCGGCTCGGGCGATGGCGGTGGTGATGAGGTCGGGGTACGACCGCGCGCGGAGCCGTCAGGCGAGGTCGAGGGAGCGGGCGGCGACGAGCGGGTCGTTGGCGATGGTGACGGGCGCCGGAGCGGTGGAGATGGCCCACTCGGGGTCCTTCAGACCGTGCCCGGTGACCGTGCAGACCACCGTGGAGCCGGCCGGCACCTGACCGGCGGCGGCCTGCTGGAGCAGGCCGGCGACGCTTGCCGCGCTGCCCAGTTCCACGAAGACACCCACCTCCCGGGCCAGCAGCCGGTACGCCGCCAGGATCTCCCGGTCGGAGACCGCCTCGATCAGGCCACCGGAGGCGTCCCGCGCGTCCAGGGCCTTCGTCCAGCTAGCGGGGTTGCCGATCCGGATGGCCGTGGCGATGGTGGACGGCTCGGCCACCACCTGCCCGGTCACGATCGGCGCCGCGCCGGCCGCCTGGAAGCCGTACATCTTCGGTCGCCGGCTGGCGTTGCCCGCGTCGTGGTCCTCCGTGTAACCCATCCAGTACGCGGAGATGTTGCCGGCGTTGCCCACCGGCAGGCAGTGGATGTCGGGTGCGTCGCCGAGCGCCTCGACGATCTCGAAGGCGGCCGTCTTCTGACCGTGCAGCCGGTCGATGTTCACCGAGTTGACCAGGGCCACCGGGTAGTCCTGGGCGAGCTTGGCGGCCAGCGCCAGACAGTCGTCGAAGTTGCCGTTGACCTGGAGCAGCTTGGCGCCGTGCACGAGCGCCTGGGCCAGCTTGCCCAGCGCGATCTTGCCCTGCGGAACCAGGACGGCGCAGGTCATCCCGGCCCGGGCCGCGTACGCGGCGGCGGAGGCGCTGGTGTTGCCGGTGGAGGCGCAGATGATGGCCTTGTTGCCGGCCTCGACCGCCTTGGAGACGGCCATCGTCATGCCCCGGTCCTTGAACGAGCCGGTGGGGTTCGCGCCCTCCACCTTGAGGTACACGTCGCAGCCGAGCCGGGCGGAGAGCACCGGCGCCGGCAGCAGCGGCGTGTTTCCCTCGTGCAAGGTGACCACCGGCGTGGCGTCGGTGACCGGCAACCGGTCCCGGTAGGCGTCGATCAGGCCACGCCACATCTCGCTCTCCTCGCCTCTGCGATTGATCCGGCCGCTCACAGCCCGCCCTCGACCCGCAGCACGCTCGCCACCGAACGGACGATGTCCAGACCGCGCAGTTCCTGAACGGTCGCCGCGAGCGCCGCGTCCGGCGCGACATGGGTGACGATGACCAGCACCGCGTCACCGGCGGCACCGGCGGCACCGGCGGCCGGCCCCTGACGGACGGTGGCGATCGAGACGTCGTGCCGGGCGAACACCCCGGCCACCGACTCCAGCACACCCGGCCGGTCAGCCACGTCGAGGCTGATGTGGTAGCGGGTGAGCGCCTCGCCCATCGGCCGCACCGGCAGGTCGGCGTAGGCGGACTCACTTGCCGCGCGGACCCCGGCGAGGCGGTTGCGGGCCACCGCCACCACGTCCCCGAGCACCGCGCTGGCGGTCGGTGCCCCGCCGGCACCCCGGCCGTAGAACATCAGCTGCCCGGCCGCCTCGGCCTCCACGAAGACCGCGTTGAACGCGTCGCCCACGCTGGCCAGGGGGTGGGTCACCGGGATCATCGCCGGGTGCACCCGGACGCTTACCGCCTCGCGGCCCTGCCCGTCGGCACCGCGCGCGGCGATGCAGAGCAGCTTGATCGTGCAGCCCATGGCCTTGGCGCTGGCCACGTCCGCCGCGGTGACCTCGGTGATGCCCTCGCGGTGCACGTCGGCGGCGGCGACCCGGGTGTGGAAGGCGAGCGAGGCGAGAATGGCTGCCTTGGCGGCCGCGTCGAAGCCCTCGACGTCGGCGGTCGGGTCGGCCTCGGCGTACCCCAGTTCGGTCGCCTCTTCCAGCGCCTCGGCGAATCCGGCTCCGGTGGCGTGCATCGCGGAGAGGATGAAGTTGGTGGTGCCGTTGACGATGCCGGTGACCCGGGTGATGCGGTCGCCGTGCAGCGACTCACGCAGCGGGCGCAGCAGTGGGATGGCTCCGGCCACGGACGCCTCGTAGTAGAGATCGCCGCCGCCCTCCGCCGCCGCGTCGTGCAGGGCACCGCCGTCCTCGGCGAGCAGCGCCTTGTTGGCGGTGACCACACTCTTGCCGGCCCGCAACGCCTCCACCAGCCAGCCGCGCGCCGGCTCGATGCCGCCGACCACCTCGACCACCACGTCGACGTCGTCCCGCTTGATCAGCCCCAGCGCGTCGGTGGTGAACAGGGCCGGATCGATCGGCAGTTCGCCGCGGTCGCGCCCGATCCGGCGTACGGCGATGCCGGCGATCTCCAGCGGAGCACCGACGCGGGCGGCGAGGTCGGCCGACTGCTCGTGCAGCAGCCGGACCACCTCGGCACCGACGGTGCCGCAGCCGAGCACGGCGAGGCGTACAGGTGACGTCATCCCACATCCAAAGCGAGCAGGTCCTCTTCGGTCTCCGGTCGAACGATCAGCCGGGCCCGGCCGTTTCGAACCGCGACCACGCCGGGGCGGGGCACGTGGTTGTAGTTGCTGGCCATGCTGCGGCAGTACGCCCCCGTGCCGGGCACCGCGACAAGATCTCCGGGCTGCACGTCGGCGGGCAGGAATTCATCCTTCACCACGATGTCCCCGGACTCACAGTGCTTTCCCACCACGCGGGCGAGCATCGGTCCGGCGGCGCTCGCCCGGGAGGCCAGCGTCGCCGAGTACGACGCGTCGTACAGGGCGGTCCGGATGTTGTCGCTCATCCCGCCGTCGACGCTGACGTAGGTCCGGATACCATCGACGTCCTTGACCGTACCCACCTCGTAGAGAGTGAACACGGCCGGGCCGACGATCGCCCGGCCCGGCTCGATGGACAGGCGGGGCACCGCCAGCCGTTCCGCCGCGCACTCGAACTCCACGATCTTGCGCAGCCGCTCCGCCAGGTCCTGCGGCGCCGCGGGGTCGTCCTGCGAGGTGTACGCGATACCGAAACCGCCGCCGAGGTCCAGCTCGGGCAGCTCGACGCCGCGCGCGTCACGGATCTGCGCCTGAAGGGTCAGCACCCGTCGGGCGGAGACCTCGAAGCCGCTGGTGTCGAAGATCTGCGAACCGATGTGCGAGTGCAGGCCACGCAACTCCAGTACGCCCTCGTCGAGCACGCGCAGCGCGGCGGTCAGGGCCGAGCCACCCGCGAGGGAGAAACCGAACTTCTGGTCCTCGTGGGCGGTGGCGATGAACTCGTGGGTGTGCGCCTCCACACCCACGGTGACCCGGATCAACACCCCGGGCCGGATCCCCCGCTCGCGGGCCAGCTCGGTGAGCCGATCGAGTTCGGCGAACGAGTCGACGATGATCCGCCCGACTCCGACCTCCAGGGCCCGGCTCAGCTCAGCCAGCGACTTGTTGTTGCCGTGGAAGCCGATCCGTTCCGGCGGCATGCCGGCAGCCAGCGCCACGGCCAGCTCGCCGCCGCTGCACACATCGAGGAACAGTCCCTCCTCGGCGATCATGCGTACCACCGCACGGCAGAGGAACGCCTTGCCCGCGTAGTACACGTCATCGGCGGCGAAGGCCTCCCGGAAGGCTCGACAGCGCGCCCGCAGGTCGTCCTCGTCGAGCACGTACAGCGGCGTGCCGAACTCGGCGGCGATGTCACGTACGCCCAGGCCCGCGACCGTGAGGGCGCCGTCGGCACCGCGCGCCACGTTGCCCGGCCACAGCTGCGGCACCAGGGCGTTGACGTCGGCCGGGGTACGCAGCCAGGCCGGCCCCCGGTTGCCGATGTCGCCGTGCAGCGCGCCCGCTTCGTGAGCCCGCATCAGTGCCTCCCTGGATCCGCGTCTGCGGAGCTCGCCAGCTCACTCCTCGCGCTCACGGCTACATCCGCTCCGGCGCCGAGACGCCGAGCAGGCGCAGCCCGTTGGCGATGACCACGCGGGTGGCGTCGTTGAGCCAGAGGCGCGCCCGGTGCAGGTCGGTGACCGCCTCGTCGCCCCGGGGCAGGATCCGGCAGTTGTCGTAGAAGCGGTGGTACGCCCCGGCCAGGTCCTCCAGGTAACGGGCCACCCGGTGCGGCTCCCGCAGCTCGGCGGCGGCGGCCACCACTGCGGGGAACTCGGCGAGCGCCTTGAGCAGCTCGTTCTCCTTGTCGTGGTCGAGCAGCTCGGGCCGGAACGACGCGGCGTCGCCCCGGACCAGGCCGACCTCGGCGGCGTTGCGGCCGACGCTGGCCGTGCGGGCGGCCACGTACTGCACGTAGTAGACGGGATTGTCCCGGGTGGCCCGGGTCCACAACTCGATGTCGATGTCGATGGGCGAGTCGCTGGAGTAGCGGGCCAGCGCGTACCGGGAGGCGTCCACCCCGATCGCGTCGACCAGGTCCTCCAGGGTCACCACGGTGCCGGCCCGCTTGCTCATCCGGACCGGCGCACCGTCGCGGACCAGGTTCACCAGCTGGCCGATGAGGATCTCCAGCGTCTGCTCGGGGTCGTCCCCGAAGCAGGCCGCCATCGCCTTCATCCGGCCGACGTAGCCGTGGTGGTCCGCGCCGAGCATGATCACGACGCGGTCGAAGCCGCGTTCCCGCTTGTCCAGGTAGTAGGCACAGTCGGCGGCGAAGTACGTCCACTCGCCGTTGGACTTGCGCAGCACCCGGTCCTTGTCGTCGCCGAAGTCAGTGGTCCGCAGCCAGGTGGCACCCTCGGACTCGAAGACGTGGCCCTGCTCGCGCAGCCGGTTCAGGGCGTGCTCCAGCTCGCCCCGGTCGTGCAGGTCCTTCTCGTTGAAGTAGGTGTCGAACTCGACCCCGAAGTCCCGCAGCGAGGACTTGATCTCGGTGAACATCAGCTCGACGCCCTCGACCCGGAAGATCTCCTGGGCGGCGGCCTCGTCCAGGGTCAGCACCTCCGGCCGCCGGGCCGTGACCTGCTCGGCGATCTCGGCGATGTACGCCCCGCCGTAGCCGTCCTCCGGCGCCGGCTGGTGCCGGGCGGCGGCGAGCAGCGAGCGGGCGAAGCGGTCGATCTGCGAGCCGGCGTCGTTGAAGTAGTACTCGGTGCCGACATCGGCGCCTGTCGCGCGCAGCAGCCGGCTCAAGGCGTCGCCGACCGCCGCCCAGCGGACTCCGCCGATGTGCACGGGACCTGTCGGGTTGGCCGAGACGAACTCCAAGTTGATCTTGAGGCCGGCGAGCCGGTCGCTGCCGCCGTACTCCTCGCCCGCCTCGACGATCGAGCGGGCGAGCTGCCCGGCGGCGGCGGCGTCCAGCCGGATGTTGAGGAAGCCCGGGCCGGCGATCTCGACCGATTTGATGCCGGACGTGCTGGCCAGCTCGGCCGCCAGCGCGGCGGCCAGTTCCCGGGGCGGCAGGCCCACCTTCTTGCTCAGCTGAAGCGCCAAGGTCGCAGCGTAGTCGCCGTGCTCGGGGTTGCGGGGTCGCTCGACCGTGGTGTGCTCCGGCAGCGCGGAGCGGTCCAGCTCCCGGTCGGTGAAGACGGCGTGAGCGGCGGCGAGGACGGCTTCGGCGAGTTCTGCAGGAGTCACCGAACCATGTTATCGGGGGTAGACTCGGTCCCCGCGGCGGCGACCCAGCATCCGAACCCAGCCCGCCAGAGCCCCTGACCGACCGACCTGACGAGGCACGATGAGTATCAGCACCCCGGGCGGCCCGGAACGCCGCCCGACCGTGGTCAGCACCGGCAAGAAGCCGGCGGCGGGACGGCCGGCCGCCGGCGCCAAGGCGACCGGAGCCAAAGCTGGCCCCAGCAAGTCCGGATCGGCCCAACGCGCGGGGGGCGGCAAGGGGCCGCGTAAGCCGATCACCCCGGTGAAGGTCAGCCAGGGCAGGTCGTGGGGGCCGATCGCGCTCTTCGTCGCCGTCGGCGTGCTCGCCGCGTCGATCATCGGGTTCGGCGCGTGGGCGACCTTCAAGGGCAGCCAGTCCTGGGAGGACAAGGCGGCCGACATCGCGGGCATCGTCAACTACCGCGAGACCGACCCGGAGAGCCTCACCTACGAGTCGCACCAGTCCGGCAAGATCGAATACAAGTACAGCCCGCCGGTCGGTGGCGCGCACAACAACGCGTGGCAGCGATGCCTCGGTGACGTCTACGACGCGCCGATCGCGTCCGAGCACGCGGTGCACAGCATGGAGCACGGCTCGGTCTGGCTCACCTACCGCCCGGACCTGCCCGCGGCCGACGTCGAGAAGCTGGCGAGCGTGATCCGTGGCAACGACTTCATGCTGATGAGCCCGTACGAGGGCCTGGACGCCGCCGTGTCGCTCCAGGCCTGGGGCTACCAGCTCAAGGTCGACAGCGCCGACGACCCGCGGATCAAGGAGTTCGCCACCACGCTGGCACAGAACGCGTCGATCGAGCCGGGCGTGCCCTGCTCCTCCGGCAACTACACCACCGGCACCGGCACCGAGCCGCGCGAATTGGCTCCGCCGACGGGCGGCTGACGTGTCCAGCGCGATCCAGGAGGCCCCTCCGGCGGAGCGCAACGGCACCGAACTCCGCCGGCCGTCCCGCACGCTGCGCTACCTGACCCTGGTCATGGCTGCGGTGCTGCTGCTCGGCGTCGGGTGGACGGCCGCGACACTTGTGGCGGACCGGGCTCCGGGTGACGAGTCGGCCGAGGCCGGCTTCGCCCGGGACATGTCCCGCCACCACGCCCAGGCGGTGGAGATGGCAATGATCGCGTACGCCAAGGGGCAGGATCCGGCGATCCGGCAGATGGGCTACGACATGGCCCTGACCCAGCAGGCCCAGATCGGTCACATGCAGCGCTGGTTGCAGGAGTGGGAGTTGCTGCCCACCGGGTCGCGACCGGCGATGGAGTGGATGCCCGACGCCGTGCCGGTCGGCCAGGACGGGCTGATGCCCGGCATGGCGACCCGCGAAGAGATAACCCGACTGCACGAGGCCCAGGGCGCCGAGGTCGACCAGCTCTTCGTCAAACTGATGATCAACCATCACCTCGGCGGGGTCCACATGGCCGACGGCCTGCTGAAGGTCTCCGACCGCGCCGAGGTGGTCCGGATGGCCCAGGCCATGAAGCAGACGCAGCAGAAGGAGATCAACGAGCTGCGTCGGATGGCGCCCGCCGGCGGTTGATCCGCTCATCCCCGGTACGACCTCTCGCCGCCCCGCTCGCCACCGCGAGCGGGGCGGCGGTGTGTCAGGCACCCGCGCATCACCGGGATCGTCTCCTCCGCCCCACCTTGGGGCCATACGACCGATTTTCCCTCTAGGGGTTACTTGGAGCGAAGTGCACTCGTTGTCCGGACGTGGGGGTTGCACTCAGAGACGCGCGGCGTTCGGTCACCAGCTGGTGCCGACGCCACACCATCGGCGGTGACGGAGCGGTGGCAGCCGTCCGTCGCGGACAGCGGCAGGGTGAGCCGGGAACACTCAGCCGCGAACAGGAGCTGGAACTGATCGACGCCCTCCGGGGCGTCCACCCCGACGCGTTCGGCCTGGACGAGGAGCTGTGGACCCGCCAGAGCCTGCACGCCCTCATCCAGCAGCAGTTCGACCTGACGCTGGACGTGGGAGTGGTCGGGGCGTACCTGCGGGCCTGGGGGTTGGGTCCGCGCGAGCCCCGCGAACGGGCCTGCGGGCTCTGCGTCGGGGCCGTCGAGCGTTGGGTCCGCAGCGAGTATCCGGCGATCACCCGGGCCGCTCAGGAACACCTGGCCGAGGTCTACTGGGTAGGCCGGGTCAGGCTACGGGGCACCATGCCGGCGGCCGACGTCATCTCGGCGGTCTCCTCGCGCGGGCGGGTCCGGTTCATGGTCACCACGCCGTCGGTCGACCCGCCGCTGCCCCGGGAGTTCCTGCACCGGCTCAGCGGCGCCGAGCAGCGCACCGTGCACCTGATCGTGGACGGCTCCTGGGCCCGAAACGAGTGGCCACGCCGGCTCCCCCGGCGGATCGTGCCGCACCCGCTGCCCAGCTGCGGACGCGCACTCGCCGCCTGAGCCACGCTAGCGCCAGGTCACCGACGGAACCGGTCCGTTCGCGACGCGGGCCGGTTCCGTCCAGCTGAGCGGACACCCACCCGCGACCCGCCGATACCGATTCGGCGATCGGGTGGCGGGTTTGCTAACCTTCTCCAGTCACTGAGCCCCCGTAGCTCAGGGGATAGAGCACCGCCCTCCGGAGGCGGGGGCGCAGGTTCGAATCCTGCCGGGGGCACAAGCTTTCGCGCTCCATGTCCGCTGGAAAGCACGGACCTGGAGCGCTTGTCACTTCACCTGGGGCCCGAGCCCCAGACCCCACGCCATCACCTCGCGCACCCACCCACCGAAAAGCCTCCGCGCTCCACGTCCGCTGCAAAACACGGACCTGGAGCGCTTGTCACTTCACCTGGGGCCCGAGCCCCAGACCCCACGCCATCACCTCGCGCACCCACCCGCCGAAAAGCCTCCGCGCTCCACGTCCGCTGCAAAACACGGACCTGGAGCGCTTGCCACTTCACCTGGGGCCCGAGCCCCAGACCCCACGCCATCACCTCGCGCACCCACCCGCCGAAAAGCCTCCGCGCTCCACGTCCGCTGCAAAAACACGGACCTGGAGCGCTTGTCACTTCGCCGACGGGCCCACCCAGGTCGGGACCTTGGTCCCGACGGCTTCGGGTGTTCCGGCCCGCGCGCGCCGACCCGCATCGGAGCGAGAGTGGTCACGTAAGAAGCTGACCACGGAGGCAACGATGACCATCCACCACGGCACCCACCGATCGATCGAGCGCCCGCTCGAGCACGCCGAACTGCCCGGCGCCATGCTGACCACCACTGCTGCCCGGGCCCTCGCCGTGCTGCGGATCTCCACCGGGCTCGTCTTCATCTGGGCCTTCCTCGACAAGACCTTCGGCCTGGGCTACGCGACCCCGGCCGAGCGCGCCTGGATCAACGGCGGTTCACCGACCAAGGGCTTCCTCGCCAACGTCGAGGTCGGACCGATGCAGTCGGTGGCCCACACGATCGCCGGGACCTGGTGGGCCAACGCCCTCTTCATGGTCGGACTGGCCGCCATCGGCCTCGCGCTGATCGCCGGTGTCGGCCTGCGAGTGGCGGCCGCCTCGGGGACCCTGATGATGGCGCTGATGTGGCTGGCCGAGTTCCCGCTGGCCCGGTTCACCGCCGGTGGTGACCCGACCGGTTCCACCAATCCGGTGGTCGACTACCACCTGATCTACGCGGTGGTCCTGGTCGCCCTGGCCGCCGCGTACGCCGGGCACACCTGGGGTCTGGGCCGGCTCTGGGCCCGCCTGCCCTTCGTACAGCGCCACCGCTGGATGCTCTGACCCGCTCGACGCCCGCTGGGCCGGACCGCCACCACGGTCCGGCCCAGCGGGCGTCCCGGCGACCGGACGGCCTCCTCAGTCGGTGGCGGCGCGCCGGGCGCGGGCCCGACGGCGACCCTCGTGCATGGCCTGCACCCTCGGCACCGGAATCGCCCGGCCCTCCTCGATCAGATCGGCGGGGAGTCGCTGGGGTGCCGGCATCAGGTCGGCCCACGGGTCCCGCTCCGCCACAAGCGTCGGGACCGTCCGCACGGTGAAGTCCGCCGGGGTGACGGAGTCCAGCTCCGGCCAGGGCACCGGGAAGGAGACCGGCGCACCGGGACGCAGCCGGGGGCTGTACACCGAAACGACTGTCGCCCCGCCGGTGCGGGTGGGGTCGACGAAGACCTTGCCACCCCGGTCGTCGCGGATGAACGCGGTGGTCGCCAGCGCCGGGTCCAGTCGTTCGGCCCGCGCGGCGAGGGCCCGGGTGGCGGCGGCCAACGCCTCGGCGTCGGGGCCCGACTCGACCGGGACGAAGACGTGCACCCCCTTGGCGCCGCTCGTCTTCACCGCACCCGTCAACCCGGCGTCGGCGAGCGCCTGCCGGACCAGCAGCGCGGCCGCCACCCCGGCACCGAACCCAGCGTCCTCCGGCGGATCGAGATCCAGCACCAGGTGGGTGGGCCGGCTGAGATCGTCGGCCATGGCCAGGGTGGGGTGGTACTCGACCGCCCGCTGGTTGGCGAACCAGAGCAGAGTACGGCGGTCGTCACAGAGCCCGTACGCGATCTCCCGCCGGGACGCCTCCGCCCAGATCGACACCCGACGCACCCAGTCCGGGGTGTAGCGCGGCAGGTTCTTCTGCATGAACGGCGGCTGTCCCGGACGCACCCGGACCACCGACAGCGGACGGCCGCGCAACTGCGGGACGATCCGGTCGGCCATCGCGTCGAGGTAGTCGACCAGGTCGCGTTTGCTGACCCCCGAGCCGTCGAACAACGGCTGGTCGAGGTTGGTCAGTGCGACCCCGTCCCGGGTCTCGTCAGCCCCCATCCGATCACCATCCCGGCCAGGCGACCGGCGGTCAACCGCGACACCGCTGCTGATTCGTCCACGCCATCAGCTCGACAGGCTCACGGGTGGTGAATGCGGGGCCGCCGTCCAGGTGAACAGCGCACCGGTCGGGCGGGCGCGGTGGCTGTCGAGCGACGGGTCGGACCCGGTCCGCGGGCGGGTGACGGTCAGGCGAGCGGGCCACCGGCGGCGACGGCGGCGAGCAGCCGGGTGGTGTGGGCGCGGGTCGCCGCGTACAGGCCGGAGCCGTAGCTGATCCGGGCCACGCCCAGGGCGGCCAGTTCGGCGAGCGCCGGTGCGCCGGGGCGGGCCAGTACGTTCACCGGCGCGGCGACGGCCGGCACGAAACTGCGGAGCTGCGCCGGGTCGGCCAGCAGGATCGGGTAGACGCTGTCCGCCCCGGCGGCCAGGTACCGCCTGGCCCGGCGAATCGCCTCGGCGAGCCGGTCGGTCGGCTCACCACCGGGCCGCAGGAAGACGTCCACCCGGGCGTTCACCACCACCGCCACTCCGGCGTCGTCAGCCGCCGCCCGGACGCCGGCCAGCAGGTCGGCCTGTTCCTCGGCGTCCACCACGACGCCGGTACGCGGATCCGAGTCCTCCAGGTTGAGCCCGACCGCACCGGCGTCGAGCAGCCGGGACACCAGTTCGGCCGGGCGCAGACCGTAGCCCCGCTCCAGGTCGGCGGTGACCGGCACGGCGACCGCGCGGACGATCCGGCGCACGGCGGCGAACATCTCCTCCGGTGGGGTGTGCTCGCCGTCGGCGTACCCGAGCGACTCGGCGACGGCGGCGCTGCCGGTGGCCACCGCCGGGAAGCCGGCGTCGACCACCGCCCGGGCGGAGCCGGCGTCCCAGGCGTTCGGCAGCACCAGCGGGTCGCCAGGTCGGTGCAGGGCACGAAGCGCGACCGCCCGGGCCGCCGTCGAGTCGGTCACGCCCTCGATTGTCGGCCCGCCGCGACCATGCCCGGAGAGCCAATTCGGCACCGTTGGTTGTGGGGAACACCACTGATCTGACCGATCGGTCAGCCTCTGACCGATCGGTCAGGCATGCTGAGGGTCATGGCCCGCCCCACCCCGCAGACACACGGCGAGATCCTGGCGGCAGCGGCGAGACGTTTCGCCGCCACCGGCTACCGGGGTACGTCGTTGCAGGACATCGCCACCGAGGTGGGCTGTTCCAAGGCGGCGGTGCTCTACCACTTCGCCAACAAGGAGGCCATCCTCACCGAGCTGATGGCGCCCGCGATCGAGGTGCTGCGCTCGCTCGACGAGCGGATCACCGAACAGCCCGGACCGGCCGCCGCGCAGCGGGTCGCCGCCGAGGGCTTCGTCGACCTCGCGGTCCGGTTCCGCAGTGAGATCGCCCTGCTCCGCGGCGAGTTCCCGGAACTGCTGCAACAGCCCGGCTTCGTCCACATCCAGCAGATCTCCGAGCGGCTCATCGACGCGTTCGCCGGGCAGTCCGAGCGGGCCTCCGCCCGGATCACCGCGCTGGTCCTGCTCGCCGGCATCGCGGAGACCTGCGGTCAGTTCGCCGACGTGCCCGACCAGGAGCTGGGCGACGCGTTGCTGGCCCTGCTGCGGCGGGCGCTCGAACCACCCGGCCACTGACCCGTTCCACAATCCACGACCGAGGGAAAGGACCTCATGGCGACCCTGCTCTACCGGCTTGGCCGGGGCTCGATGCGTCGTCGGCGACTTGTCGCCGCGATCTGGCTCGTCGTACTCGTCGGGCTCGGCCTGGCAGCGGCGACCCTGCGTGGCCCGACGGCCAGCAACTTCACCATGCCCGGCACCGAGTCGCAGCGCGCGCTCGACCTGCTGGACGAGCAGTTCCCGGCGGCGGCCGGCGCCACCGGCACCATCGCGGTCAAGGCACCGGCGCCAGGGCAGCTCGGCACACCCGAGGGCCAGGCGGTGATCCAGTCGATCACTCAGGAGGCCACGACGGTCCCCGGTGTGCTCGCCGCCATCGATCCGTTCCAGGTCGGCTCGGTCACGCCCGACGGCCAGTACGCGCTCATCCAGGTGCAGTTCAACGACGGCGCCGACCAGGTGACCGACGAGCAGCGGGAGGCGTACGAGCGGCTGGGTACCGAGGCCCGGGCCCAGGGTTGGCAGGTGGCGCCCGGCGGTGAGGTGCTCAACACCGAGCCCGAGGTCGGCTCCACCGAGGCGATCGGCGTCGCGGTGGCCCTCATCGTCCTTGTGGTCACCTTCGGCTCGCTTGTGGCCGCGGGCATGACGATGCTCAACGCGCTGATCGGCGTCGGCGTCGGCATGGCCGGTCTCTTCGCGCTCAGCGGCGTGATCGAACTGACGAGCACCGCGCCCATCCTCGCGCTGATGCTCGGCCTGGCCGTCGGCATCGACTACTCGCTCTTCATCACCTCGCGGTATCGACAGAACCTGCTCGACGGCATGCCGGCGGACGAGGCGATCGGCCGGGCAGTAGGCACCGCCGGTTCGGCGGTGACCTTCGCCGGAGCCACAGTCGTCATCGCTCTGGCCGGTCTCGCCGTGGTGAACATCCCGTTCCTGACCGTGATGGGTCTGGCCGCCGCCGGCACCGTCACCGTCGCGGTACTGGTGGCGATCACCCTCCAGCCGGCCCTGCTCGGCTTCGCCGGACGCCGGGTACTGCCCCGCCGGTTGCGCTCGTCGGTGCCGGTGGCCCTCACCGCCGACGATGTCCCGGACGGCGCTGCCCGCCGCAGCGACGTGACCACCCACCGCGCGGCACCGGAGGCCGCCACCATGGCCGGCGAGGACACGTCGGCGTTCGGTTTCCGCTGGGCCCGACTGGTCACCCGGCTCCGGATCCCGGTGATCCTCGTCGGCCTGCTCGGCCTGGGCCTGCTCGCGCTGCCCGCGCCGGACATGCGTCTGGCCCTGCCCGACGCCGGTACCGCTCCGGTCGGGTCCGCCGCCCGGGTCTCGAACGACCTGATCACCGAGGGCTTCGGCCCGGGCTTCACCGGCCGGCTCGCGGTGGTCGTCGCCGGTGACGACGCACAGGCCACCGCGGCGGCCGTCCCGCAGGTCACCGCACTGGTCCAACGCACCGAGAACGTGCTGGCCGTGGCCCCGCCGCAGCTCAGCCCGGACGGTCGGACGGCGTTGCTCGGGGTGATCCCGCAGACCGGCCCCACCGACCCGGCCACCGAGACGATGGTGCACGACATCCGTACCGCCGTCGACGGTATCCAGGGCGCGGACGTGCTGCTCACCGGTGTGACCGCGATCGGCATCGACATCTCGGAGAAGCTCTCCGACGCGTTGCCGATCTACCTCGCACTGGTGGTCGGGCTGTCGATCCTGCTGCTGATGCTGGTGTTCCGCTCGGTGCTGGTGCCGGTGAAGGCGGCCCTGGGCTTCCTGCTCACCGTCGCCGCCACGTTCGGCATCACGGTCGCGGTCTTCCAGCAGGGCCACCTCGCCGACCTGGTCGGCCTGGACACGCCCGGCCCGCTGATCAGCTTCCTGCCGATCCTGCTGATCGGCATCCTGTTCGGCCTGGCCATGGACTACGAGGTGTTCCTGGTCTCCCGGATGCGGGAGGACTTCGTCCACGGTGACACCGCCCAGCAGGCCACCATCAACGGGATGGGACACGGAGCACGGGTGGTGACCGCCGCCGCCCTGATCATGACCTCGGTCTTCGGCGGCTTCATCTTCCTCGACGACCCGGTGATCAAGTCGATGGGCTTCGCGCTCGCCATCGGTGTCGCCATCGACGCCTTCGTGGTGCGGATGACAATCGTCCCGGCGGTGATGTCGCTGCTCGGCAAGGTGGCCTGGTGGCTGCCCCGCTGGCTGGACCGGGCCCTGCCGAACGTCGACATCGAGGGCGAGAAGCTGCGCGCCAAGCTCGACGACAAGGTCGGTGCCGGCGCCTGACCCGCACGGCGACACGGCCCTCCACCCGACGTTCGGTGGAGGGCCGTATCGCCCACCGGCTCAGACGCCGGCCGGGTAGGTCTCCATCTCGCCCGGGGTGGCCAAGGCGGGCAGCGGATGCAGCGCAGTGGTCTCGTCGCACCAGATGAAGGCGTCGTAGCGTTCCCCGAGCCGGGTCGGCACATAGTTGCCCCACGACTCGAACGACGGGTCGTACACCACCCCGATGGCCCGATGGTCGAGCGTGTCGGTGACCCAGCCCGGCTGGTCCGGCCCGCCGAAGACCAGCACCGCGCGCTCCGGCATCAGCTCGTGCAGCCGGTGCTCCAACGAACCGGGCCGGGCCGGTGGCACCACCATCGCCTCCGCCGGCGAACCCCAGCGGGGCGCGGCGATCACCGTGCCCCGCCAACTGCCGAAGCCGATCAACGCCACCTGGTCGGCACCGTGGCGTTCCCGGGCCAACTGGCCGATGTTGACCATCCCGTCGGCGGCCATGTCGGTCGCCCGCGCGTCACCGACGTGCGTGTTGTGCGCCCACACCACACCCCGGGCACCCGGGCCGTAGCGGTCGAGCAGCCGGTCCAGGGTGTCGGTCATGTGGGTGTCCCGGACGTTCCACGAACCGGGTCCGCCGGCGACCATCTCCCGGTAGTAGCGCTCGGCGCCGGCCACCACCTCCGCGTTCTGCCAGGTGGAGAAGGCGCCCGGTCCGTCGGTGGCGGCGTGTTCGCGGGTACGCGCCAGCAGCCGGATCACCTCCTGCTCGCACCGGGCGGAGACGAACCGGCTCGCCGCGCCGTACTCCTCGACCCGCTTGCCGTACGGCTCGAAACACCGGTACGCGTCCTGGGCTACCTCCAGCGACGCCGGCTCCTCCTCACCGAGGTAGTCGAAGATCGCCTGCATCGACTCCCAGAGGCTGTAGACGTCGAGACCGTGGAAGCCGACCCGGGCCGCCGCCGCCCGGTCCATGTTCCAGGCCCGCAGCCAACGGCAGAAGCGGGCCACCTCGGCGTTGGCCCACATCCACGTCGGCCACCGTTCGAAGCCCTCCAGTGCGGTCTGCGGCTCGGCCGCCGCGCCCGGCGCACCGGTCACCGAGCGGTGCACCCGGTCGCAGTCCGGCCAGTCGCCCTCCACCGCCACGAAGGAGAAGCCGCACTCGGCGACCAGGCGGCGGGTCAGCTGCTCCCGGATGCGGTAGTAGTCGTAGCTGCCGTGCGTCGCCTCCCCGATCATCACCACCCGGGTGTCCCGGACGCGCTCCAGCAACGGATCGAGGTCGCTCGGCGCGCCGAGCCGCTGTACCAGCATGCCTGCGGCTACCCGGCACCCCGACCGACAAACGCAGGGGCCTGCCGGTGGTGTGCCGGGGCACTTCCCCGGGTAGGTGGCATCACATGACCGACAGCGGTGCCGCCCTGCACGAGTACCTCGCGGGGCTGGACTATCCCGTCTCCCGCGAGGACCTGATCCGCTGGTGCCAGGAGAACGGCGCGAGCACCGAGCAGTTGCAGGCCGTACGTGCGCTGCCGGTGGAGCAGTTCAGCTCCCCCACCGAGCTGACCGAGGCGCTGCGCACGCTCCCCTGAGCGCCTCAGCTAGGCCGGTACGTCGATCACGGTGCCCTGCGCGCGGGCGGTCTCCGCGGCGGCGAGGACCGTCACCACCTCGCGGCCGAAGCGCACGTCGCAGCGGTGATCGCGGGTGCCGCCATCCACCTCGGCCAGCAACTGGTCGATCGCCACCCCGAAAGCCGTCGCCGAGCTCGCGCCGCCGTCCGGGAGCCGTTCGATGCCGCTCTCGCCGTAGAAGACGAACTCCGCGGCGACCGAGCGGGGCGGCGCGTCCAGGGTCAACGACACCGTGCTGGTGGCACCGTCGGCGTGGCTGAGCAGCAGGTGCACCAGGCCGCCGGGGCCATCGGTGGCGGACACCCGGGTCACCCGACCGAGCACCGGCAACAGGACGGCCAGGGCGTGCGGGCCGACGTCCCACAGCGCGCCGTGTTCCCGGCGCCACGGCGACTGCGCGTACGGACTGCCGGGCTGGAAGATCGAGGCGAACCGGATCACGTTCGCGGTGTGCCAGCCCCCGGCAGCGGCGGTCGCGGCGATGAAGCCGGCGACGTTCGGTTGGTAACGAGCGGTGAAGAAGACCACCGAGGCCACCCCCGCGCCGACGGCCGCCTCGACCACGCGGTCGGCGTCGGCCACGCTCAACGCCAGCGGCTTGTCCAGCAGCAGGTGCCGACCGGCGGTGGCGGCCCGGACGGCGATGTCCGCCTGGATGTCGGGTGGAAGTGCGACGGCCACCGCGTCGCACGCCTCGATCAGCGAATCGACGTCCTCGAACGCCGGCACCCCGTAGCGGGTGGCCAGCGCGGCGGCCTTGTCGGGATTGCGCCCCCACACGCCGACCAGATCAACTCTCGGGTGCGCCTCGAGCGCCGCCGCATGCGTCTCCGCCGCCCAGTGCCCGGTGCCGAACAACCCGAACCGCATCCCGTACCTCCGCCGTTCCTGCCTGGCCACGGCGCACCCGCCACGGCGCCGCGTCTCATCAGACCATGCCCGCCACGGCGGGTACGCAACCTACCCACCACGCCACGCCCGGGGTGGTCGGCCCCGCCGGCCCTGTCGCCGATCGCTCTTACTACGGGGGTTAGTAGAGTGGGCCGGTGATCGGAACGAGCACCGGACGAACCAGGTGACCGCCGCCGCGACCACCACCGGATCTCCGGCCGACGGCGCGCTGGCCGTCGCCGCCATCGTGCTGTCGCTGCTGGTCGCCGTCTGGGCGCTGGTGGCCGCGCTGCGCCACCGGCCGCCGGACCGGATGCAGTTCATCGGGCTGGCCGTGCTGGAGTTGCTGCTGCTCGGCCTGGCGCTGGTGACCGCCGTGGCGCTGGCCGGCGGCGAGCGCCCCGGCGAACCGGGATCGTTCTTCGGCTATCTGGTCACGCTGGTCTGCCTGCCACCGCTGGCGGCGGTGCTGGCGCGGATGGAGCCGACCCGCTGGGGGTCGGCGATCGTGTGCGCGGTGTGCCTGGTGACACCGGTGGTCGTGGTCCGGCTCCAGCAGACCTGGGAGGTGCTCGGTGGCTGAGCCGCGCACCGCCCGACCCCGGACCAACGCCGGCCCGGGGCGGCTGCTGATCGCGGTCTACCTGCTCTTCGCCATCGCCGCCACCAGCCGCGCCGCCCTCCAGATCGCCACCAGGTTCGACGAGGCGCCGCTGGCGTACCTGCTCTCCGCGCTCGCCGCCGTGGTCTACATCGTGGCCGCGGTCGGCCTGGCGCGGGCCGGTCACGCGGGCCGCCGCGTCGCCCTGGCCTGCTGCACGCTGGAATTGGTCGGCGTGGTCGGGGTCGGCGCCTTCAGCCTGGCCCGCCCGGATCTCTTCCCCGACGAGACCGTCTGGTCGGGTTTCGGCAGCGGCTACGGCTACATCCCTCTGGTGCTGCCGATCCTCGGCCTCGCCTGGCTCTGGCACACAAGCCGACGGACGCAAGGGGCCCCTTCCTGACACCCGGTGCGCGGGAAGGGGCCCGGCTGCGCGAGGTCGTCAGTCCCGGGGTCCGCCGGCGACGTAGACGACCTGGCCGGAGACGAAGGACGCTCCCTCGCTGACCAGGAACGAGATGGTGTGCGCCACGTCCTCGGGGCGGCCCACCCGGCGGACCGGGATCTCCGACTCGGCGTGCTTCTGCATCGCCTCGAAGTCCACATTCATCCGGGCGGCGGTGGCGGCGGTCATGTCGGTGACGATGAACCCGGGCGCGACCGCGTTGGCGGTCACCCCGAACGGGCCGAGCTCGATGGCGAGGGTCTTGGTGAAGCCCTGCATGCCGGCCTTGGCCGCCGAGTAGTTGGCCTGGCCCCGGTTGCCCAGCGCGGACGTGCTGGAGAGGTTGACGATGCGGCCCCAGCGGGCCTCGACCATGTGCTTCTGCGCGGCCTGGCTGAACAGGAACGCCCCGCGCAGGTGTACGCCCAGGACCGTGTCCCAGTCGGCGTCGGTCATCTTGAACAGCAGGTTGTCGCGGAGCACGCCGGCGTTGTTGACAAGCACGGTCGGCGCGCCGAGTTCGGCGGTCACCCGTTCCACGGCGGCCTCCACCTGGGCCCGCTCCGCCACGTCCGCGCCGACGCCGAGCGCCCGACCGCCGGCCGCCGCGATCGCGTCCACGGTCTCCTTCGTCGCCGACTCCTCGATGTCGACCACGGCGACGGCCAGCCCGTCGGCGGCCAACCGCCTGGCGGTGGCCGCACCGATTCCCCGTGCCGCCCCGGTCACGATGGCGACCCGCTGCCCCTCCGACATGCCTACCTCCCGGTAACTTGGCTCGACGGCAGGAGCCTAACCCACTGCGGCTCGGCGTGACTCCCGTCGATCCCGACCGAAGGGCCGGGCACGCCCCGCCCCCGAGGTCACCGACCACGGGTGGGCCGGCCCGGCCCCCTTGTCAGGACGACCAGGATCGGCAGAGCCGGATCCAGCGGTAGCCGTGCCCCGACAGTTGCAGCTTGTCCAGCTTGCCCACCTCGTCGTAGTTGCGGTCGGAGAGCACGTCGATGGGCAGGTCCGCCTCGGACTGGAGCGTGCTCAGGTCCACCTCGGCATCCGTGGTGCCCAGGTTGTGCAGGAAAACCATCGTCCCCGTCGGCCCGTCGGCACGGTGCGCCAGCACTCCCGGCGGCGTCGGGATGTCGATGTGGGTGGTGGAACCGCCACCGATCTCCGGGGCCTCCCGCAGCGTCCGGATCATCCGCTCGAACCAGGCCAGGAGAGAGGTGCGGTCCCGGCGCTGGAGGGTGACGTTCACCTTCTCGTACCCGAAGTCGCCCTTGTCGATGACCGGACGGACCAGCTTCTCCGCCTCGGCGGTGGAGAAGCCGGCGTTGCGGTGGCTCGACCACTGCATCGGGGTACGGATCGCCTCCCGCCCGTCCAGCGACAGGTCCTCACCCATCCCGATCTCCTCGCCGTAGCGCAGCACCGGCGTGCCGCGCAACGAGAACTGGAGGGAGTACGCCAACTCGATGCGCCGACGGTCGTTGCCCAGCATCGGCGCCAACCGGCGACGGATGCCCCGGTCGTAGATGCGCATGTGCTCCTCGGGACCGAACTGCTCGTACACCTGATTGCGCTGTTCGGTGGTGAGTCGGGACAGGTCGATCTCGTCGTGGTTGCGCAGGAACGTCGCCCACTGCCCACCCTCGGGCAGTGCCGGGGTGTCCCGCAGCGCCTCGATCACCGGTTCCGGGTCCTGTCGGGCGAGGGCCAGCATCAGTCGTCCATTGAGCATGAAGTCGAAGAGCATGTGCACCCGGTTCGCCGAGCCGCCGCTGTCGCCGAAGAAGGCGGGCAGCTCGTCCGGCTCGACATTCGCCTCGGCCAGCAGGATCGCGTCACCCCGGCGCCACTGCACGTGCTGGCGCAACTCGGTGAGGAACTCGAAGTCCAGTTCCGGGTTCGGGTCGCCGGGCTCGGTGCGCTCGATGATGAACGGCACCGCGTCCATCCGGAAACCGGCGACACCGAGCTGGATCCAGAACGACATGATCTTCTTGATCTCGGCGCGTACCGCCGGATTCGTGGTGTTGAGGTCGGGCTGGAACTTGTAGAACCGGTGGTAGTACCAGGCCTTCGCGGTCCGGTCGTAGGTCCACGTCTCGTGCTGCTCACCGGGGAAGACCATGCCCTGGTGCCGGTCGGCCGGCTCCTGGTCGGACCAGACGTACCAGTCACGGTACGGCGAGTCCGGCGAGGAACGCGCGGACTGGAACCACGGGTGCTGGTCGGAGGTGTGGTTCACCACCAGGTCGATGATCACCCGGATGCCCCGGTTGCTGGCCTGGTGCAGCAGCTCGGCGAAGTCGCCAAGGGTGCCGAACCGCGGATCGACGTTGTAGAAGTCGGTCACGTCGTAGCCGTCGTCGTCGTTTGGCGACGGATGGATGGGGTGCAGCCAGAGGCAGGTCACACCGAGCCGGGCGAGGTAGTCCAGCCGGCCGATCAGACCCCGGATGTCACCGACCCCGTCACCGTCGGAGTCCGCGTACGTGTCGATGTCGAGGCAGTAGACGACCGCCTCCGAGTACCACCTGTCAGACATGCCACCGTACGTTCTCCCGGCCGGAACCTCGGCAAACCCGCAGCGTGGTCCGGAGCTGGCGCGGGCCGGCCAGGGGCCTGGCCCGGGCCCTCGGTACGGTGCCGGGATGCGGAGCATCACGTGGTCCGGCGGCGACTGGCACCGTCGGCCGGTCCGGGTGACCGAGGAACCGGACGGCACCCTGAGCGTCGAGCCGGGCCGGGACACCGACCTGTGGCGGCACACCAGCTACGGCTTCGTGCACGACGACGCCCCGGCGCTGCTCGCGCCGTTCCCCGTCGGCACCGCCGTGGAGGTCGACTTCCGGCTGGACTGGACCGGTCAGTTCGACCAGGCCGGCGTGCTGGTCCGGGTGGACGACAGCAACTGGGTGAAGGCCGGCGTGGAGGTCAGCGACGGCCAACCCCAGGTGGGCGCGGTGGTCACCCGCGACGTCTCCGACTGGTCGGTGGCGCCGGTCCCGGAGTGGGCCGGCCGGGAGGTGACCGTACGAGTCAGCCGGGCCGGTGACGCGCTGACCGTACGCGCCCGGGTCGCCGGTGAGCCGTGGCGGCTGGTCCGGCTCGCCCCGTTGGCGCCCGACGCGGTGGCGGCTGCCGGGCCGTACTGCTGCTCGCCCAGCCGGGGCGGGCTGGTCGTGCGGTTCACCGGCTGGCGCCACGGCCCGGCCGACGAGGCGCTGCACCCACCGGATTGAGCCATCGGGCCCGGTGTGCGGGTCCGCCTCAGCGGGTAGAGGCGGTCTTTACGCCGATCCCGCGAAAGGCATCATCATGGCGCTCGCCCAGGACGTCGACCCCGCGCAGGTCGGCGGGCTGACCGGCTGGATCGCCGGGGTGATCGAGGCTGGCGGAGAGGTGGGGGTGGCCCTGCTGGTCGCCCTGGAGAGCATCGTCCCGCCCATACCCAGCGAGATCGTGCTGGCGATGGCCGGGTACCTGGCCGGCGAGGGCCGGTTCAACATGGTGGTGGTGACCGTCGCGGCCACCGTCGGCTCGGTGCTCGGCGCGCTGGTCCTCTACTGGCTCGGCGCCGCCCTCGGCGAGGACCGCCTCAAACGGTGGCTGGACCGGCTACCGCTTGTCGATCTGGACGACCTGGAGAAGGCCGACCGCTGGTTCGAGCGGTACGGCCGCTGGGCGGTGTTCTTCGGCCGGATGGCACCTGTCGTACGCAGCCTGGTGTCGGTGCCGGCGGGGGCGAACCGGATGCCGCTTGTCGAGTTCGTCACGCTCACCACGCTGGGCAGCGGTATCTGGAACGGGATCTTCATCGGGCTCGGCTACGCCCTCGGCTCCCGCTGGCAGCAGATCGACCGCTACAGCTCCTGGTTCGACTACGGAATCCTCGCCCTGATCGTCCTCATGCTCGCCTCGTGGGCAGTCAAGAAACTCCGCCGCCGCCGCGCCCACTCCCACACCCCCTAACCCACCCCACCCCCTCGCGCCGATCTTGCACTTTTCGTCGGTACAAACAGTGACGGAAGCGGCAAAACGGCGATCGAAAGTGCAAGATCGCGGAGAAAGGGGTGGGGCGGGGGTGGGGTTTAGGGGAGGGTGCGCAGGTGGGGGGCTACGGTGCGGGCGAAGGCGTTGTTGTTCGTGATGTCCCAGTTGATGGACCAGGTCATCGCGCCACGCAGGGCGGGATAGGTACGCGGCGGGCGGAAGCTGCCGCAGTTGGTGCCCCTGGTCAGGCAGTCGAGCGCGGCGTTGACCACGCTGGGCGAGACTATGCCGCCACCGGCCGCCCCCGGACCGGCCGGCAGGCCGAGCCCGACCTGGTCGGGGCGCAGCCCCGCCTCCAACTGGATGCAGGCCAGCGCGACGATGAAGTTGACGGTCCCCTGGGCGTACGCGGAGTTGTTGTCGCAGCCGAGCATCGCCCCGGAGTTGTAGAACTGGGTGTTCACCACGGTCAGGATGTCCTTGATGTCCAACGCCAGCTTGAAGTAGCTGCCCGCCGGGTTCTGCATGTCGATGGTCTGCGGCGCCATCGCGATGATCAGCCCGCTACCCACCTTGGCCCGCAGTGACCGCAGAGCCTGGGCCATGTACGTGGGGTTCAACCCGTTCTCCAGGTCGATGTCGACACCGTCGAACCCGTAGCGCTGGATCAGGGCGTACACGCTGTCGGCGAAGGCCACCGCGGACGCCGAGCTGTTCACCACGACGCGGCCGGTCTCGCCACCCACCGAGATGATCACCTTCTTGCCACGACTCTGCAGGGTCCGCACGTCGGCCGAGAATTCGGCGTCGGTGTACCCGCCCAGCGAGGCGGACAGGCCGGGGTCGATGGCGAAGCCGACCGCGCCGGGGGTGCCGGTAGCGTCCGCGAAAGCGACAGCGACCAGGTCGTACTCGGTGGGCACGTCACGCAGCCGCAGCTCGACGGCGGGGTTGTCGAAGTTGTGCCAGTAGCCGGTCAGGATGTGCTTCGGCAGCCCGGTGGTCGGCGGCGGGGTGGTCGGCGGCGGAGTCGTCGGCGGCGGGGTGGTCGGTGGTGGGGTGGTGGGTGGTGGGGTGGTGGGCGTGGTGCCGCCCGCACAGGTCGCACCGTTGAGCTGGCAGTTCGCCGGTACGCCGGAACCGCTGCCGAGGAAGCCGAAGGAGACCGAGGCTCCGGGTGCGATGACGCCGTTCCAGGAGCGGTTGGTGAAGGTGTACCGCTGGCCACTGGAGGTCAGCAGCGCGTCCCAGTAGGTGCCGACGGTGGTGCCGGCGGGCAGGTCGAAGGCGAGGCTCCAGCCGTTGACCGTGGTGCCGCCACCGTTGCTGATCGTGTACTTCCCCTCCCAGCCCGAGCCCCAGTCGGACGTCTTGACGAAGCTCGCGGTGACTCCGGCGGCGTACGCGGCCGGCGCCAGCCCGACCGCGCCGATCGCGGCGGCCAGCGCGCCGATCACCGCCAGCACCAGCGTTCTGGACCGTTTCATGTGCCCCTCCAGCCCGGATGTAAATCCATGGGTGTCAACCTGGCGCCTATTATTAAGACTGTTAACTGTTTCTGTCCAGGGCTGGCCGGATGGAAACGGCACGGCCCCCTGCCGCGCCGGAAGCGACGCCAGGGGGCCGTGCCGCATGCTCAGCGGCGGAAGTGGAACCAGTTGACGTTGACGAAGTCGTTGGGTTGGCCGCTGGTGAAGGTGAGGTAGACGGTGCGCCGTCCGGTCACCCCGGCGACGTTGCCGGGCACCGAACGCCAGCTCTGCCAGCCCCCGGTGTTGGCGATGGCGAAGCTGCCGATCGGTGCGCTGGTCGGGCTGTCCACCCGCACCTCCACCAGACCGCTGACGCCGGACGCCGCACCGGAGGCGACCCGGGCCACGAAGTCACGCGGCCCGCCGGAGCCGAACTCGACGTTGTCGTAGCGGGCCCAGTCGCCGTTGCGCAGCGCCGCGATGTTCTGCCCACCCTCGGAACACGCCTCGACGATCACGCCGTTCTGGGCGTTGAAGGACTCGGCCTGGATGGTCGCGTACGCGTCCCGCGTCCCGCTCGGCGGCGGGGTGGTCGGTGGCGGCGTGGTGGGTGGCGGAGTGCTGCCACCACCGCGGCTGTAGACCGCGACGTAGTCGACGAGCATCGGTCGGCCGGGCACGGTCGCCGAGGTCGGCGTCGTGCTGCCCGCGACCCCGTTCGGGAAGGCCCCACCCATCGCCACGTTCAGCAGCAGGAAGTAGCCGGCGTGGCTGGTCATCTGCGACCAGTACGGCTCACCGACCCGGGACTGGCTCACCGTGTGGTAGAGCTGCCCGTCGACGTACCAACGCAACTGCTGCGGACTGACCGAGGCGTCCCACTCGAACCGGTAGGTGTGGAACGCCGACTGGCAGGTGCTGCCGGGGCAGGCCCGGGAGGCGCCGATGCCGTTGAACTCGTCGCAGGGGCCGCCCGGGGCGACGCCGCAGTGCAGCACGCCCCAGACCGTGTTGAGCCCGTTGACGTTCTCCATCACATCGAACTCGCCGATGCCCGGCCAGTTCTGGTAGTTGCCCCGGTATGGCGAACCGAGCGCCCAGAACGCCGGCCAGTATCCCGACGCGGCGGCACCTGTGACGTTTGGCATCTGGATGCGGCCCTCGATGGCCAGCACCCCGCCGGCCGGGGCCTTGAAATTGCTGCGGACGGTCTCGATGCGGGCCGAGGTCCAGCGACCGGCGCTGTCCCGCAGCGGAGTGATCCGTAGGTTGCCGGCACCGTCGTGGCTGACGTTTGCGGTGCTGTTCGTGTACGTCTGGATCTCGCCGGTGCCCCAGTTGGGCGGTCCGCCCGGATAGCTGGTGCCGGTGTCGATGATCCAGTTGCCGGAGGACGGCAGGGTGCCGGCGGCGCCGGTGAAGTCGTCGCTCCACACCAGGCTCCAGCCCGACGGGGGCGGCGGTACGGCGGCGTCCGCGGTCGTGGCGAGCCCGGCCAGGACGGTGGTGACGGCGGTGAGGATGGCCAACGCCAGCGGCAGCCGACGTCGCGCAGGCAGGGCGGCGGGTGCCGCCGGGGCAGGTGTCATGACGTGCCTCTCTGCGGGGACGGATGAGAGAGCGCTCTCTCAGGAGTTGTACGTCCCCCTCGGGCAGTTGTCAATGTCGATCGATTCGACCCGTCCGGCGAACGGGCGCGCCCCGCCACACCGGTCGGAGTTTCCCGGTGCCACCACAGGGGGTAATTGCCGGCCGACCCGGTGCGGACGGACCGCCCCCGGCAGGAGTGGACGGTGGTAGTGATGGTCAGGCAGGCAGCGGCCCCGAGTCCCACGGTCGAGGCAACCGACCTGCTCACCGTCGGTGTCGAGGAGGAGTTCCTGCTCGTCGACCCGGACACCGGAGTCGCGGTGCCCGCCGTCGAGGCGGTGCTGGAGCAGGTCCCGGCCGAGCTGCGGGGTCAGGTCGAGCGGGAGTTCCAGACCAGTCAGATCGAGATCGGCAGCCCGCCCGGGTTGGAACTCTCCTCGATCCGGCACTCCCTCGGCCTGCTCCGCTCCGCGCTCGCCGACGCCGCCGAGCGGGCCGGCGCCCGGCTGCTCGCGATCGGCACCGGGCCGATCGACGGACCGGTACCCCCGGTGGTCGACAAGCCCCGCTTCGACCAGATGCTCGCCCGGTACCGGCTGCTGGTGCCCGGGCCGGGCAACAACGGCATGCACGTCCACGTCGGAGTTCCGGACCCCGACGCGGGCGTACAGGTGCTCAACCACGTACGACCGTGGCTGCCGATCCTGCACGCGGTCACCGCCAACTCGCCGTTCGCCCGGGGAGAGGACACCGGCTACGCCAGTTGGCGGTCGATCGAGTGGGAACGCTGGCCCTCGGTCGCGCCGACGCCCTACCTGGTCTCCCACGAGCACTACCAACGACTGATCCGTCAGCTAATCGGCAGCGGCGTGATGCTCGACGAGGGAATGCTCTACTGGTATGCCCGACTGTCGGCCAAGTACCCGACGGTGGAGCTGCGCATCGGTGACGTCTGCCCGACCGTCGACGACGCGATCCTGGTCGCCGCGCTGGTCCGTGGGCTGGTGGCGACCGCGCTCGACGACATCGCCGCCGGACGGCCACCGCTGCCCACCGACCATCACCTGCTGGTCGGCGCACACTGGCGGGCCGCACACGACGGCCTGGAGGGAGAGGCGGTCGACCTGACCAGCGGCGAGCTTCGGCCGGCGTGGGACCTGCTGCACCAACTCGTCGGGCGACTCGGGCCGGCCCTGGAACGGCACGGTGACCTCGCCGAGGTGACAGGTCTGCTGGAGGGGCTGCGCCGGCACGGCAGCGGCGCCGCGCGACAGCGTTCGGTGTACGCCCGGACCGGACGGTTGGAGGATGTGGTGAAGGACGTGGCACGACAGACCCGGGGCGAGGACCCGGCCTGACGAAGGGGTGGGTGCCGTGACGGAACGGTTGATCGTCATCGGCGGGGACGCCGCCGGCATGTCCGCCGCCTCGCAGGCGCGCCGCCGCCGGGGCCCGGACGACCTGGAGATCGTGGCGTTCGAACGGGGACACTTCACCTCCTACTCGGCCTGCGGGATCCCGTACTGGATCAGCGGGCTGGTGACCGACCGGGAGCAACTGGTGACCCGGTCACCGAAGACGCACCGCGAGGACCACGCCATCGACGTGCGGATCCGGCACGAGGTGGTGGGGATCGACCTGGTCCGCCGGGAGGTGGTCGCCCGCGACCTGGACGGCGGCGGCGAGGTCCGCGAGCGGTTCGACACCCTGATGTACGCCGCCGGGGCGGTGCCGAAGAAGCCGGCCTGGGCGCGTACCGACGCCGCCGGGGTGTTCGGGGTGCAGACCCTCGACGACGGTTCGGCGCTGCGCAAGTGGCTGGACGCCGACCCGCAGCCCCGGCGGGCGGTGGTGGTCGGCGGCGGCTACATCGGCGTGGAGATGGCCGAGGCGCTGGTCCGCCGCGGGCTGTCGGTCACCCTGGTCGAACGCGGCGAGCAGCCGATGTCGACAGTAGACCCGGACATGGCCCGGCTGGTCACCGACGCGATGCGGGGGCTGGGCGTCGACATCCGCACCGGCGTACGGGTCACCGACCTGTCGGAGCGCGACGGCCGGGTCTGCGAGGTGGTCACCGACGACGGGCCGATCCCGGCCGACCTGGTGGTCCTCGGTCTCGGCGTACGTCCCAACACCGAGCTGGCCGCGGCCGCCGGCCTGCCGCTCGGGCCGACCGGCGGGATCCGGGTGGACCGCCGGATGCGGGTCTCCGGGGTGCCCGGGGTGTGGGCCGCCGGGGACTGCGTGGAAACCCTGCACAAGGTCAGCGGGCTGCCGGTGCACGTGCCGCTGGGCACCCACGCCAACAAGCAGGGCCGGGTCGCCGGAATCAACATCGGCGGTGGGTACGCCACCTTCGCGGGGGTGATCGGCACCGCCGTGACCAAGGTGTGCGACCTGGAGGTGGGACGCACCGGGCTGCGGGAGCGGGAGGCCCGGATGGCCGGATTCGAGTTCGTCTCGGTGATCGCCGAATCGACGAACCGCGCCGGCTACTACCCCGGGGCCCGGCAGATGACGGTGAAGCTGATCGCCGAGCGGCCGAGCGGGCGACTGCTCGGCGCTCAGATCGTCGGCTGGTCCGAGGCGGCGAAGCGGATCGACACCCTGGCCGTGGCGCTGTGGAACAAGATGACGGTGGACGACATGACCGCGCTCGACCTCGGCTACGCCCCGCCGTACGCCCCGGTCTGGGATCCGGTGCTGGTCGCCGCCCGCAAGGCGGTGGACGCACTCGCCCGCTGACCGCGGCGCGGCCCGGTTCTGTCGGTGCCGGGGGTTAGCGTGTGCGCGTTGCCCGGTCAGGGCCGATGCGAACCCCTCGGAGGAATTCCATGTCGCAGGAGACGACCTACCTCGAACTGTCCGAAGTGGACGGTGCAGCGCACAAGTTCTACGAGGTGGTGGTCGACGACGCCACGATGACCGTGCGCTTCGGGCGGATCGGCGACCAGGGCCAGGTGAAGACCACCGGCTACCCCGACAACGCACGGGCCCGGGCCGCTGCGGCGAAGAAGATCGGCGAGAAGGTCCGCAAGGGGTACGCCCCGGCGGTGCCCGGCGTGCGTCAGAAGCGGGCTGTCTCCCGGCGGCAGATCGTCAGCACCCGCTCGACCGCCCGCACCGCCCCGGTGCTCTGGCGGTACGAGTCCGGTGCGCCGGCCTTCGGCATCTTCGTCGACGGGCGCACCTGCATGGTGGGCAACGAACGAGGTGTGATCACCACCCTCGACCACGACGCCCGGGTGCTGGACCAGGTCCGTCTGCCCGACGGGGTCAAGTGCATCGTCGCCGACGACGCCTGGATCTACGCCGGCTGCGACGACGGCAACGTCTACGACCTCTCCGGCAAGATCCCCCGGGTGGCGTACGCGATCGTGCCCGACATCGACATCTACTGGCTCGACATCCACGACGGGGTGCTTGGCGTCTCCGACGCCGACGGCGGGATCGCCGCCATCGACCACGAGGACGAGTTCCTCTGGCGACGGGCCGGGCGCGGCCGGTCGGCCTGGATGGTGCGGTGCGACGCCGACGCCGTCTACCACGGCGACTCGACGGGAGTGAGCGGCTACGACTGGCGTACCGGTCGGGAACTGTGGCACACCCGCACCGGCTCGGTGCTCTTCGGCTGGCAGGAGCGCGACGCCGTGTTCGCCGGCACCGCCACCCGCGAGGTGGTACGCCTCGGCAAGGACGGCGGCTCGGCCCGGCGCACCTACCGCGCCGACGCCCCGGTCTTCTCCTGCGCCACCGCCTCCGACGGCCGCTACGTCTTCGCCGGGGACAGTCAGTCCTCGATCTACTGCTTCGCCGCCGACGGCACCCGGCTCTGGAAGCTCGGCACCGGCTGCGGTTCGGCGTACTCCATGCAGTACCACGAGCAGCGCCTCTACGTGGTGACCACAAGCGGGCACCTGGCCTGCATCGACGCCAGCGAGCCGGCGATCCGGGCGGCGGAGGCGGGCAGCGTCCCGGAGGTGGTCGACGTCAAGGCTCCGGCCCGGCTGCCGGAGCCCGCAGCCGTGACCCAGGTCGAGGTGGTCGGTGACACCGGCGGCGGCGTGGTCGTCGAGTGCGTCGAGCACGGTGGCCGGCTGCGGGTCCACGTCCTCTCCACCGGCTACCGCCGGGACTGGTCGGTGCAGTTCCCCAAGGGCATCCGCGAGCCCGGGGCGCGCTACCTGGTCACCGAAGTCCGCGAGTCCGGCCGGGGCGGCTTCTACCGGGCGTACGGCGACATCCGTCGGCTCCGCTGATCCCGGCGCACCGTCGGTCCGGACCGCACCGACGGTCCCGGCGGTCGGCCTGGTCCCGACGAGGGCCGGTCCCGATGAGGGGGCCAGTTTGTCCGGTTTGGGGGTGGCGGAGGGCCGGTCCCGGCGGAGACCGGTGTGTGGCGGTGCCGCCGCGCCGGGCACCATGAGCCGGTGACTGGCGCGCTGCGAATCCCCGACGGGTTGGCCTGGCTCCACGGCGTCGCGGGCGGCCCGGAGTGGTTGACCGAGTTGCCCGACCGGC
The DNA here is from genome assembly GCF_040660295.1 of Micromonospora sp. NPDC049891. Classification (NCBI taxonomy): domain Bacteria; kingdom Bacillati; phylum Actinomycetota; class Actinomycetes; order Micromonosporales; family Micromonosporaceae; genus Micromonospora; species Micromonospora sp. NPDC049891. The sequence goes on along the minus strand of NZ_JBFAML010000006.1, from coordinate 215,016 downwards.
TGACCCGCTGCGCCCGGCGCTGGTCGCTGCGGGTCGGGTCACCCTTCGGGTACGCCTGCGCTTCCCTGGCGGTGCCGGCCGACCTGCCGGACGGCACCCGGGCGGTGCTCAAGTTGCAGTTCCCCGACCCGGAGAGCGAGCACGAGGCGACCGCGTTGCGCCGCTGGGACGGCGACGGCGCCATCCGGCTGCTCGCCCACGACCCCGGCCTGCGGGCACTGCTGGTGGAGCGCTGCGACCCCGGCACCCCGCTGCACGAGATGCCGCTCGACGCGGCGCTCGACGTCGTGGTGGCGCTGCTCCCCCGCCTCTGGGTGCCGCCGACCACCACGGACGAGGCGATCGACGACGTGGTGGGACTGCTCCCCCGCCGCCCGGTGCCGCCGGCCGCCACGCCGGAGCAGCCGGGCAACCCGACGGGTCCGCCCCGTGCGGCGGATGCCGCTGCGGCCCGTGGCGGAGTTGCCGGCCGGGTCGGTCAGCCGTTCCTGTCGTTGGCGGAGGCAGCCGCCGGCTGGGCGGCCCGGTTGCCGGTCAAGTGGGAGCGGGCCGGCCGCCCGTACGACCGCCGACTGGTCGACGCCGCGCTCGACCTGCTGGCCGGGCTGGCCGGCAGCCAGGGCGAGCAGGTGCTGGTCAACCAGGACCTGCACGCCGGCAATGTGCTGCGCGCCGCACGTGAGCCATGGCTGGTTATCGACCCGAAGCCGCTGGTCGGCGAGCGCGAGTTCTCGGTGGTACCGATGGTGCGCGGCACCGAGCTGGGTCACTCCCCGGCGGCCGTCCACCACCGGCTGGACCGGCTCAGCGCCGATCTGGGGCTGGATCGCGACCGGGTCCGTGGCTGGACGATCGGCCAGACCCTGGCCTGGAGCATCGGCGCCGACCAGGTCTTCACCGACCACGTAGAGGTCGTCCACTGGCTCCTCACCTGATCCAACTCGCTGAGATCTTGGTCCGCAACGGCCCCGTGAAGGGCCGTACCGCACCAAGATTCAGGACTGGCAGGTGGGGCACCAGTAGAGGTTGCGGGCGGTGACGGTGCCTCGGTTAACCGGGGTCCCGCAGACGTGGCAGGGCTGGTCGGGCCGGCGGTAGACGTACACCTCTCCCCCGTGCCGGTCGACGCGCGCCGGGCGACCCATCGCCTCGGGCAGGTGGGCGGCACGGACTGTGTCGATCCGGCCGGTGGCGACCGCGAGCGTCATCAGCTCGACCAGATCGGCCCAGAGCACCTGCCAGCCGGCCCGGGTCAGCTCCCGGCCGGGCAGCCTCGGCGACAGACCGGCACGAAACAGCGCCTCGGTCACGAAGATCAACCCAGTGCCGGCCACCACCGACTGGTCCAGCAGCAGCGCCGCCAGCGGCGTCGCGCTGCGCGAGATCCGGGCGTACGCCCGGTCCGGATCGGCGTCGGCACGCAGTGGATCCGGGCCGAGGCGGGCCCGCAGCGCCGCCACCTCGGGCGGACTGAGCAGCTCACAGGCGGTCGGGCCGCGCAGGTCGAGCCAGTGCCGGTCGCTCGTCAGTCGTAGCCGGATCTGCCCCACCGGCTCCGGCGGCTCACCGTCGCCGTCGGTGACCTTCCCGTAGAGGCCGAGGTGCACGTGCAGCGTCACCTCATCGGCATGGTGGTGCAGCAGATGCTTGCCGTACGCCTCGGTGCCCTCCAGCACCGTCCCGGAGATCCGGGCGGCGCCGTCGGCGAAGCGGCCCTGAGGGCTGGCGGCGAGCACCTTGTCCCCGGCGAACAGCTCGGCGTGCCGGGCCGCCAGGCGATGAATGGTGTGTCCCTCTGGCACGGCGCCAAGCCTAGCCAGCGGGCCGGTGAGCAGCGATCGGGCAGCGCCGCTACTCGACGGTAGGGGATCCCCCGCGGCGTCTGGTTCAATTGCCGGTCGGGCCGCCGGCACGGGGGGCACCACGTCGACTCGATGGGGGCAGCGGGGTCATGACGGTTCGGATGCGCCGTGCGGTGGTGGTCGGCAACACCGACGGGATAGGGCTGGCGTTCACCCGCAGACTCCTCGCCGACGGCTGGCTGGTCACCGGGCTGTCCCGTCGGGACAACACGATCATCGTCCCCACGTACACCCACCACACGGTCGACGTCACCGCGCCGGACTATCCCGACGTGCTGGGCAAGGCGATCGACGAACTCGGCGGGTTGGACCTGTGCGTCTACGCCGCCGGCATCGGGGAACCCGTCGACCCCACCGACCTGGACGCGCAGACGCGCACCTTCGAGGTCAACCTGATGGGCGCGGTACGCACCACTGCCGTGGTGGTGCCGAGAATGCTGGCCACCGGCGACGGGCACCTGATCGGGATCTCCAGCCTCGCCGACCGGCTGGTCTCCGGCGAGGCACCCGGTTACGCCGCTTCGAAGGCCGGACTGTCGTCGTACCTGATGGGCCTGTCGGCGGCCCTGCGCCGGCACGGCGTGCACGTGACCACTGTGCGGTTCGGTTTCGTGGACACCAAGATGGCAAAGGGCTCGTCCCGGCCGTTCATGATTCCGGTCGAACGAGCCGTGGAGATCCTCGCCCGCTGCGTCCGCAACCGCCCCGCCCTCGTCTCCCGTCCCCGCCGCCTAGCCCTCCTCACCGCAGCCCTGGCCCCCCTGTCCCGCCCCCACTAACCCCATCCGACCCCACCCCGCCTCCCTTCCCCGCGATCTTGCAGTTGTGGTCGGCGATATGCCCTTTTTACGCGCTTTAGTCGCGACCAAAAGTGCAAGATCGCGGGGAGGGGGTGTGGGGTGGGGTGTCGGTTTGGTGGGGGGTGGGTACCTGCGGGGTGTTGTGGCGTGGTTGGCGATACGGGGCTGATGCCGCCGTCCACGCATCGATCAGGAGGTGAACCTATGAGATTTCCTTCCCTGTCACGTCGGGAGGAACCGGCGCCGCCGGTGGACGACGACGGCCGGGCCGGGACGGTCGCCACCGACACCCGTCGCGGCGAGCGACCCGGCGTCGAGGGCCGCACCGACGGCAGCACCACCGGCCGTGCACCGGCCGACGGCAGCATCGCCACCGAGCGGACCACCGACCAGACGCCCACCCGCCAGACCGCCGCGGACCGGGTCGCCGGCCGCACCGACACCGACCGAGCCGCCAGCAGCCAGACCGCCGGCACCGACACCGACCGGGCGGATCGCCAACCCGACGCGCAACGGAGCGCCGAGGCCCGAGCCGCCACCGCTCGATCCACAGTTCACGGCTCCCGCCGCGCCCGTGCCGCCACCACCGAGACCGTCGACGGCCACCGCGCCACCGGCGTCGACCGCGTTCTCGACGGCGACCGCACCAGCGACCGGACCGGGAACGACCTCCGTACCACCGACGGCGACCGGACCGTCGACGGCCTCGGCACCGCCGACCACGACCGGACCGGCGACGGCGACCGGGCCGGCGACACGGACCGTGCCGTCGGCCGCGAGCGGATCGCCGGCACCCGGGAGCGGGACGACTCGGTCGACGATGACCGGACCCCCGACGGCGAGGCCGGCCGGGATGTCCCGCCGGCACCGGTCGGCCCCCGACCGCGAGCCAGTCTGCTGGCCACACTCGGCCTGATCGTCGGCGTCGGCGGCACCCTCTTCGTGCTCACCGGCATCCTCGCCGGGTACGGCATCGCACTGGGTGCGGTCGGGGCGGTGCTCGCCGTGCTCGGTCTGATCGCCACCCGCCGTCGGCACATCGCCGGCAAGTCCGACGCGCTGCTGGGTATCGCCTTCGGCCTCGGCGCGGTGGTCCTGGGTGTGCTGGCGATGACCGGCCAGTACGACTGGCCGACCACCGACGGCGACCTGGTGGCCCGCTTCCGCGAGTGGCTTGATTCACAGTTTGTCGATCGCCTGTAGCGGGCACATTTCGGCCCGCCGGTGGTTCACCGGCCCGGTCGGTGCAGAACCGACCGTAGCCCGATCAGATCTGGTGGTTCACCAGCCGGGCGCACACGCTCGTCAGGGGCGGCGGTTCGCCGCCCCTGACGTATGTCCGGGGGCGGTTCGCCGCCCCTGACGTGTGTCCGGGCGAGGAATCGTGACCGGATGCGGCCCGCCGATCAGGGCCTCCCGACCCGAACGGGCTCTCGCGCAACGAAAGCCCGCCGGGCGGGTGTTATACGCAATGTTCTGCCGTTGAATGCAAGGGTTCGCGGTGGATTCTGCTCCTCGGGCCCGCATACCGTTGAGCCACGGCGCCAGCCCGTGGGCCGACGGTGGCCGGGCGCGCCCGACGCTTGGAGCAGGACACATGACGATGGACGCCACCCGCCAGCGCTTCTTGATGTGCCGGCCGACGTACTTCGCCGTCGACTACGCGATCAACCCCTGGATGGACCCGACCGCACCGGTCGACGTCGACCTCGCCATCCGGCAGTGGGAGCGGCTGCGCCAGGTCTACCTGGACCTGGGCCACACCGTCGAGGAGATCGCGCCGGTACCGGGCCTGCCCGACATGGTCTTCGCCGCCAACGGCGGCACCGTGATCGACGGCAGGGCGATGGCCGTGCAGTTCCGGGACCCGCAGCGCGCCGACGAGGCCCCCGCGTACCGCGCCTGGTTCGAGGCCGCCGGCTTCGAGATGTACGACCCGAAGCACGTCAACGAGGGTGAAGGCGACGTCCTGCTGGCCGGCGACCACCTGCTCGCCGGCACCGGTTTCCGCACCGCGCACGCCTCGCACGCCCAGCTCCAGGAGGTGTTCGGTTACCCGGTGATCACCATGCAGCTGGTCGACCCGCGCTTCTACCACCTGGACACCGCGCTGACCGTGCTCGACGAGCGGACCGTGGCGTACCTGCCGGAGGCGTTCTCGCCCGGCAGTCAGGCCGTGCTGCGCCGGCTCTTCCCGGACGCGGTGCACGCCACGATGGCCGACGCGGAGGTGCTCGGCCTCAACGCGGTGAGCGACGGCCGGCACGTGGTGCTGCCCGAGCAGGCCACCGGCCTGGCCGCCAAGCTGCGCGACCGGGGCTACGAGACGATCGGCGTCGACCTGTCCGAGCTGCGTCGGGCCGGCGGTGGCCCGAAGTGCTGCACGTTGCGACTCCGTCAGGGAAAGGCGAACCGATGATCGAGGACATGCTGCGGACCCCTGCGGCGGTACAGGACGCGGAGCGCCACACCGCGCACAACTACCACCCGCTGCCGGTGGTGATCTCCTCCGCCGAGGGTGCCTGGGTCACCGACGTGGACGGCAAGCGCTACCTCGACTGTCTGGCCGGCTACTCCGCGCTGAACTTCGGCCACCGGCACCCGACGCTCATCGCCGCCGCGCACGCCCAGCTCGACAAGCTGACGCTCACCAGCCGGGCCTTCATCCACGACCAGTTCGCCGACTTCTGCCGGGAGCTGGCGGCCCTGTGCGGCAAGGACCTGGTGTTGCCGATGAACACCGGCGCCGAGGCTGTCGAGACCGGCATCAAGGTCGCCCGCAAGTGGGGCTACCAGGTCAAGGGGGTACCGGCCGGCCAGGCCAACATCGTGGTCGCGGAGGGCAACTTCCACGGGCGTACGACCACAATCGTCAGCTTCTCCACGGACGAGGACGCCCGAACGGACTTCGGGCCGTACACCCCGGGCTTCCGGATCGTACCCTACGGCGACCTGGCCGCGCTGACCGAGGCGATCGACGAGCACACCGTCGCCGTGCTGCTGGAGCCGATCCAGGGCGAGCAGGGCGTGGTGGTGCCGCCGGAGGGTTACCTGCCGGGCGTACGACGGCTGTGCACCGAGCGCAACGTGCTGTTCATCGCCGACGAGATCCAGTCCGGCCTGGGTCGCACCGGCACCACCTTCGCCTGTGAGCAGGAAGGTGTCGTGCCGGACATGTACCTGCTGGGCAAGGCGCTCGGCGGCGGCATCGTGCCGGTCTCCGCGGTGGCTGCCGACACCGACGTGCTCGGCGTACTGCGGCCCGGCCAGCACGGTTCGACCTTCGGTGGCAACCCCCTCGCCTGTGCGGTGGCGACCGAGGTGGTCCGGCTGCTGGCGACCGGCGAGTTCCAGCGCCGCTCCGCCGAGCTGGGCGAACGGCTGCACGCCGGGCTGGGCGGGCTGATCGGCAAGGGTCTGGTCGCGGTACGCGGCCGGGGCCTCTGGGTCGGCCTGGACCTCGACCCGTCCCTGATGAGCGGCCGGGAGGCCTGCGAACGACTGATGGAGCGGGGGGTGCTGGCCAAGGACACGCACGGCTCGACCATCCGACTCGCCCCGCCGCTGGTGATCACCGAGGAGGAGATCGACCACGCGGTGGCACAGGTGGCCGCCGTACTGGCCGGCTGAGCGGTCGTACTACGCCGGGTGGGCGCCGGGACCACGGTCCCGGCGCCCACCGGCGTCAGCGCGGTAGGCGCATCGCCATCGTCGGTGCCTCGGACATCACCGAGTCCGGGTTGTACGGCGCTCCCGCCGGGAACTCGTTCGGACGGCCGACCTGCACCCCCGGGTACAGCTCCACCATGTCACCGGCGCCGAGCACCCGGGACTGCTGTGGGGCCAGCGGGATCCGGTCCGCCTCCGCCAGCGAGCCGCTCGGCCGCACTCCGGAGCCGTTGGTGCTGACGTCGGTGGCGACGACGTCGCCGCCGCGCAGCTCCAGCCGCAGGTGGTTGCGGCTGATCCAGCGCCGCGCCTCGTCGTTGAGCCACTGACCGAGCATGATGCCGCCGGAGCCCTCCGGTGCCCGGCCGATCACCACCGGCTGCTCCTCGGTGAGCACGAACCGACGACGGATCAGGCCACCGACGCGTACCGCGAGGACCTCGCTGCGTGGCCGGGGACCGGCGTCACGCAGCCGCGCACCGTGCCGGGGGCAGGTGGGCACGCCGTTCCGCAGCGACGGCGGCGGCTGCCCGGTCGGCGCGCGGTCGATCCGGGCCAGGTCGGCAAAGGCACCACCGCCGCCCGCACCGCCGAACAGAGTGCAGCCGGACTCCGGGCAGCGCCACTCGCGGGACAGCAGCTTGGCGGCGGCCGGTGAGGGTGGGCCGACGACCGGCGTGTGACCGCCGCCGACGTGGGCGATGAAGACCGGACCGCCGGCGCCCGGCACCGGTGCGAGGACCCGACCCGGCTGTTCCACCAGCCAGGGGAACCGCCCACGCAGGCCGTCGAAGCGGACCCGGCTGAGCACCGGCAGGCCGAGCAGGTCGGCCACCTCCAGCATCCGGTCACCGGGGTTGTCGAGCACCTCCACCAGGCCGTCGTCGGCCCACCTGCGCACCACCATGCGCTCGTTGGAGGTGAGGTCGGCGTCGGAGAGCATTCCCCGGTGCACCACCGCGTAGACCGGGACGCTGTCCTCCTCCAGACTGCGTGCCAGCGCGTCGATGACCATGCCGAGGCGTAGCGAACTGGCCGGACGCCCGCCGTCGAGATCCTGGTAGCGGATGATCTCGGCCAGGTCGAGCACTGCGCGGGCCAGCTGCGGGTCGGTGCAGACCCGCCCCTCGATGGCGTCCAGCACCTTGCTGATCTCGAACCTCATCGGGCACCCTCCACGATCTCGTCGATCCGCCGGGCCAGCCGGATGTCACGCTCGGTGACCCCGCCGACCGAGTGGGTCACGCAGTGGAAGGTCACCGTGCGCCACCGGATGTCGATGTCGGGGTGATGATCCAGTTCCTCGGCCGTGACGGCGACCCGGTCGACCACCGTGATGGCGTCCGGGAAGCTGGCCAGCTCCACGGTTCGGGTGATCCCGGCGGGGTCTCCCGACCAGCCCGCCAGCCCACCCAGCTCGTTTCGCACCGCCTCGGCGGTGAGCACCTCTGCCATGGCCAGACCCTACCGGTGCCGACCGGTACCACCGCCACCAGCGGTGACCGGCCATCCGGTGGACATCTGCTGTCCCCGGACGGCCGGTCGCGATCCGTTCGGCGCCCGAGCGCGGTGGCGGGCCCGGGCGGTGTGGGAACCGCCGCCGGCTCAGGTCTCGCGGTTGAACAGGCGCCTGGACCACAGGTGGCCGCCCAGTGCGATGACGGCACACCAGCCGAGCGCGATCCACGCGTTGTTCCCGATGGGTTCGTCGGTCAACAGGCCACGCAGGGTCTCGATGATCGGCGTGAACGGCTGGTACTCGGCGAACCAGCGCAGTCCCGCCGGCATCGAGTCGGTGGGTACGAAGCCACTGCCGAGAAACGGCAGCAGAATCAGCGGCATCGGCAGGTTGCTCGCCGTCTCGACGCTCTCGCTCACCTGGCCGAGCGCGACGGACAACCAGACGAGGGCGACGGTGACCGCCAGCAGGAAACCGGCTGTGGCCAGCCACTCGACCGGCCCGGCGGAGGGCCGGAAACCGACAAGCAACGCCACACCGATCACGATCGCCAGGCTGATCGCCGTTTGGATGACGCTGCCCAGGACGTGCCCGGTCAGCACCGAGACGCGGGCGATGTGCATCGTCCGGAACCGGGCGATGATCCCTTCGGTCATGTCCATGGCGACCGAGATGGCTGTTCCCTGGACCGTGGCCGCGATGGTCATCAGGATGATCGCGGGTGCCACGTAGTTGACGTAGGCCGCCCGCCCGGCGGCCGCGCCGTCCGGTGCCGCCCCGCCCAGCCCGTTGCCGAGCGTGCCGCCGAACACGTAGACGAAGAGCAGCAGGAAGACGACGGGCATCCCGACGAGCATCAGGGTCATCGACGGGTACCGCAGCATCCGTCGGAGGTTGCGCCGCAGCATCGTCGTCGAGTCGCGGAACGGATGGACACGGAGCTTGACCGGCGCGGGTCCGGCGAGAGCGGGAGTGCTCATCGACTGGTCACCTTCTCTCTGCTGGAGTCGCCGGTGAGGGCGAGGAAGACGTCGTCGAGGTCGGGGGTGTGCACGGACAGCTCGTCGACCTCGACGGCCCGGTCGTCGAGCTGGCCGATCAGGGCCTTGAGCGAGCGCAGGCTGCCGTCGCTGGGCACCCGCAGCGCGAGCGGGTCGTTGTCGCGCGCAGCCTGGTCCAGCACGCGCACGGCCGCGTCGAGGCCGTCCGCGTCGGCGAACCGCAGGCGTACGTGGCCACCGGGGATGCGACGCTTGAGTTCCTCGGCGGTGCCCTCGGCCACCACCCGACCTCGGTCGAGGACCGCGATCCGGTCGGCCAGTTCGTCGGCCTCCTCCAGGTACTGCGTGGTCAGGAAGATGGTGACGCCGCCGGCCACCAGGTCCCGGATGATCTCCCACATGGTTCGGCGGCTGCGCGGGTCCAGCCCGGTGGTCGGCTCGTCGAGGAAGATCACCTGCGGGCTGCCGACCAGGGTCATCGCCAGGTCGAGCCGCCGCAACATGCCCCCGGAGTAGGTCGATGCCGGCTTTCCGGCCGCCTCGGTCAGCTCGAACTGTTCGAGCAGGCGAGCGATGCGCTGACGACGTTCGCGCCGGACGAGATGGTGCAGGTCCGCCATCAGCCGTAGGTTCTCCTCCCCGGTGAGCAGCTTGTCCACGGCGGAGAACTGGCCGGTCACACCGATCGCGGCGCGTACCGCGTCCGGCTCGCGGGCGACATCGTGCCCGGCGACCCGCACATCACCGGCGTCGGCACTGAGCAGAGTGGACAGGATCCTGACGGTGGTGGTCTTCCCGGCGCCGTTGGCACCGAGCAGCGAGAAGACCGTTCCGCTCGCCACGGTCAGCTCGAGACCGTCGAGCACGACGTGGTCGCCGAAGGCCTTCCGTAGCCCGGTCGCGGCGATCGCCGGCCGGGAGGGCGTACTGATCATGATTTTCCTTTCTCCGGATCGGGCGGGGTTCAGGAGCGGCGGATGGTGATGTCGCCGTAGGAGGTGCGCCCACGCACCTCGACCGTCTTGTCGCCCTCTTCCGGCCGGCTGGCGTCCTCCAGCAGGTTGCGTACCTGGCCGAAACCGGTGTTCACCTCGAGCCAGGCGGCGGTGCCCTCGGCGATGCCGATGTCCAGGTCACCCGCCGCGGTGCCGAGGACTACCGAACCGCGGGCCACCTCGCCGAGGTGGATGCTGCCGTTGGAGGTCTTCACGTCGACGCCGGCACCGGCCCGCTGGATGTCGATGGCACCGTTCGCGTTGCGTACGCGCACGTCACCGGCGACCGCGTCGATCGCGGTATCGCCGTTGGAGTTCTTGACCTCGGCGTTGCCCTCGATCTCACCAATCTGGATCTTGCCGGAGCCGGTGGACACCTCCGCGTCACCGGTGATGCCGTCGGCGGTGACGTGACCGAAGCCGGTGTGCAGGCGCAAGGGACCGGTCCGTTCGAGCCACACGTTGCCGGTGGTCTTGAGCCGGCACTCGCCGAGCCGACCGGCAGAGCGGATGTCGCCCATCAGCAGGTGCGCGCTGAGCTGGGAATCGTTGGGCAGTTCGATGGTCAGTTCAACCGACCTGGTCTTCCGGGAGAAGTCGAAAGCGCGCTTGGGCCCGGTGACCCGGAGTGTGCCGTCGGCGTAGTCGACCCGGATCTGGGCAGCCTCGTGCACATCCGACTCGTCGGCGGCGTCACTCGGCCGGACCTCGACGACGGTGTCGGTCCGGTCGCTGGCGGCGATTCGCACGTTGCCGACGCCGAGTTCGACGGTGACGGAAATCGGTTCGGGCGTCTCGAAAACAGGCATGGTGGTCCCCACTTCCTGGGTAGGTGGGTCGTCCCCGCAGGTCGGGCGGGGTGTGGAAGGTCGAACGGTGCGGTCAGCGCACCCAGCCGGTGAAGCCCTGCTTGGCCCGTTTCCCGCTGCCACGTGGCACGGGACGCTGGTCACGGTCGGGCCGTTGCAGGGCGGCGGCCGCCGACCGGACCAACCAGGCGTTGACCGAGCGCCCCTCCTTGGCCGCGGCCTCCTCGATCGCCGCCTTGAGCTGCTCGGGCATGCGCACGTTGATCCTTGCCGCAGGGCCGTCCTCGGCGACCAGCAGATCGTTGTCCGGGGCACCACCGACGGTCGTCGGGGCGTCCTCCGCGCCTGCGTGCGGCTCGGCGGGTGGCAGGGTGACGACGAAGCTCGGATCGCGGCCGCGCAGGCGCAGTTCCACCGAGCCCGGAGCCAGTTCCCGGGTGATCTCGTCGGCGGCTGCCGACAAGGCGTCCAGCAGGGTCATCCGGATCGCGGACTCAAGCGGACCGGTCAGTCGCTCGACCAGCGCACGCGCGTCCTCACCTCCGGCTTCGGCGAGCGCGGCGAACTCACGTCCGAGGTTGCTCACATACGAGGTCAAGTCCATGGCACCATCATGGCACACGCATGGCACACAGACAAGCCATCTTGGCTCAGCATGCTGCCATGCGTGGCATCATGTGGTGCACGACTGCGGCGGACGGGCCGTACGCGCCCCTGCTCGCGGGCCGGCCAGCGCTCGGCGGACATCCATGGCAGGGGTTGAGCCAGGATCGGGCCCTCGGGCCGTCAGCCCATCCGGCCGACGGCCGATCGCAGCCGAAGCAGATCGCGCCGACGACGCTCGTAGGTGGTCGCCAGGCCGATCAGCGCCAGCCCGGCAGCGGCCAGGAAGGCCCATCGGGGCAGCAGGTCCCAACTGCGCACCAGCTCGTACAGGGCGAGCAGGGTCAGCGTCCCCCCGCCGAGCACCACCGGCGCCTGCCAGCGGCGTACCGCGCCGAGCAGCGTCGCGGCGAGAGCGGCGGCACCGAGCAGCAGCCGCCGCCAGGGCTGCGGGTCGTCGCCGAACAGCACGGCCGTCAGGCTGGGCAGCAGCACGGCGGTCAGGCCGGGCCCGAGCGCCAGCCAACTGTTCAGCCCTGGCCGGGTACGCAGTCCCACCGCGCCAGCGACGAGCGCCACCGCCGCCAGCGGCACCGTGTACGCCTCCAGCACGTTCACTCCGCCGGCGACGAGCAGCAGCCAGACGGCCAGCAGTTCGCTGCCGCCGCCGATACCGGCGAAGATCCAGCGCCGCCCGATCGTCTCGTCCCGACGCAACAGCCGGACACCCATCGCGACGCCCCACAGCACGCAGATCGTCGCGGCGTGCCGGAGTGCACCCAGGGTGAGCAGCAGCGCGAGCAACGCGACCGCCTGTGCGGCGGCGTCCAGCACCCGGCCCAGCAGCACCGACGCGGCGGAGCCCACGGACCCCCCGGAAGCCGATCCGGGCGACACCGCCGGCTGCGGCGGCGCGGCCGGCACCGGCGGCGCGGCCGGCTGCGGCGCTGGGTCCGGCAGGCTCCACCGGCTCGACGGCAGCGTCGCGGCGAGCACGAGGGTGAGCGCGGCGACGCCGAGCACCGCGAACGCCGCCACGCGTGGCGGCTGCCCGCCGGCCAACGGAGCGGTGACCGCGAACCCGGTCGCCGCCGCCACCGCGACCAGCCAACCGAGCAGGCGTACCACGAGGTGCCGCGCGCCCATTCCGACGACAGTCGCCGCCACCACCAGCAGCCCCGTCCCACCCAGGGTGCCGGCCCGGGTGGCCTGGAGATTGAGCAGCCCGGCCACCGCCAGCACCAGCCCGACCGGCAGGGCCGTCCCGACGAACGCGCCGCCCGGGTTCCACAGCGCGACAGTCAACAGCAGAGCCACCCCGCTCAGCAGCACCGTCGCCGGCACCACCGGCCAGGGCACGGCGGCGGCGACCAGCAGCACCGGAGCGGCAGCGGCCACGAAGGGCAGCACCGCCCCGGCGATCCGCCAACCCCCGGCACGCCCACCCGCCGGGCGGAGCCTCGCGGCTTCGGCGCGGGACGTCGGCCAGGCGGCCAGGGCCGCCGCCATCGACAGCAGGACCAGTGCCAGGCCGACCGGTAGCGCGTCCGGTGCCGGCCGGCTCGCCGGTGCACCGGACCACGGGGCGGGCGGCGGACCGTACGGCGTCAGCAGTGCGGTCACCACCACCGGCACGGCCGCCAGCACCGCCACCGCGGCCAGGCCCAGCCCGGCCACCGGCAACAGCCCCGACGGGCGGGTCCGGAACCCGGCGAGCGCGACAAGCGACGCCGCCACGGCCGCGTACACCGTGATCCGCTCGGCACCCGGTACGACCAGGGGGGACAAGCCGGTCAGCACCGCCACCACGGCGAGCCCGGTCGAGGCGTACCCGGTCAGGTCCGGCCCGGGCCGACGCAGCGCGAGCAGCGCCACCGCCGGCAGCGCGACGGCGGCCAGCGCGGCCCGGGCCTGCCACCACGGCGGGGCACCGACGCCGATCAACGCGATCGCCGCCCCCGCCGGCACCACGAGCACCGCGGCAACCAGCCCGCAACCGGCCACGGCCCGCCGCACCGGGTCGCCGTGTCGCCCGGCGACCGCCACGCCGAGGCCGACGGCCAGGATCACCGCACAGGCGGCGCCGGCACCGATCGGAGCCGCCAGCCCGACCAGCAGCCCGTGCCCGAGCAGCACCGCGCCGGCCGACGCCGAGGTCAGCACCGCCACGGTGGGCAGCGTCGGGCGAGCCACCGCCACGACCAGCAACACCGCGCCCACCACGAGGTCGATCGCGACCACTGCCGGCCAGGGCGCGGCCCAGGCCACCGGGACGGCGAACGCGGTCGCGGCGAGACCGGCCGCCAGCACCGCCGGCCGGGCGGCCCGGGGCAGCAGCAAGGCCACCGCCGCCGCGGCCAGCGCCACCGCCACCGGCAGTTGCCAACCCCAGGCGAACACCGGCCCCGCCGTGGCCCCCCGCCACGGCGGCAACGACCGGCCCACGGCGGCACCGGCCAGGAGCAGCCCCGCCAGCGCCGCCAGCAGCCCGCCACCACCGGCGACCAGCAACGCCCCCGCGCGGGGACCGGCCCGCCAGCCACGCGGCAGCAGCCGTACCGCGCCGGCCAGGCCCACCGCGACAAGCGCCGACACCAGCAGCCACACCGACGCGCGCAGTTCCACCACCGGACGGATGATCGCACCGGCCAGCACCGGCACCAGCGCGCCGCCCGCCAGCGCCCGAGCCGGCTCGGCACCGGCCAGCAACGCCGCGCCGAACCCGGTGAGCGCCACCAGCAGCATCGGCCCACCGGCCAGCAGGGGTACGCCACCCGCCCGACCGACCAGCAGGGGCACCAGCGCGCAGCCCGCGGCGAGCAGCAGCCAACCGGCGAACCCGGTCCAGGCCAGCGCTGAGCCGGCCAGCCGCAGCGCCGGTGTCGTCGCGGCCCCCTCGTCCACGACGACACCGACGCGCTGCCGCAGTGCGACCACCACCGCCAGGTCGACAAGCGCCACCCCGACGAAGACCACCGCCCAGCCGGCCGGTTCCGGACGGGTCTCGGCGGCGAGCAACGGCAGCACCGGCTGGACGACAAGCAGCACGGCGAACCACGGCACGGCCAGTCGGCTGAGTCGCGCGTAACCGACAGCCACCGCCGCGCCGACCGCCGCGACCAGCGCGGCGTACCGGCTGCCCGGCCAGGCGGTCACCCCGAACAGGTCGACCGACCAGGCGGCGTACCCGTCGAGCAGCACCAGCAGCAGCCCGACGGCGGCGAAGGTCTCGGCGGTGCCGCGCAACCCCCGCCAACGCGCGACGAGTGGCACGGCCAGCAGCAGCGCGGTGAACGCCAGCAGGATCATCGCCCGGCCGGCCACCCCTACCGACGCCCAGGCCACCGCCGTGAAGACGGTCGCCGCCGTACCGAGCAGCAGTCCACCGAGGACGAAGAGCAGACCCTGCACGGTCCGCGTCGACGCTTCCGCACCACCCGGGCGAACCGGCGCGGAAACGGCCTGCCCACCGAAGGCCGGCACCGGAACTGCCGGCACGGGAGCGGCCGGCACCGGAGCGGCCGGCACCGGAGCGGCCGGCACGGGAGCGGGTCCCGGATACCCACCGACGGCCGGTGCGTCGCTGCGGACCGGCGGCGCGGCGGTGACCGGGAACTCCGCCCGGACCGCAGCGGCCAGTTCGCCGCGCCGTCGCCGTACCGCCTCCAGTCGCCCGACCAGCCCCTCGTACGCCTGACGGGCCCGCTGCACCTCGCCGCCCAGCACGATGATCTCGCGATCGAGCCGGATCACCTCGGCCGCGGCCGGGTGCGGCGGCCTGCCGCAGCCGGTGCAGCCGGAGTCGAGATTCGCCGAGGAGCCGCAGGCCGGGCAGGGGTAGGCGTTGTCCACGCCGTCATCCTCGACGGCCAGGTGCCGCCGGCACCAGAGTGTGCGTACTCAGGAGCGGGTGTGCTCGAAGACCCAGGCCGCGTATCCGGGATGACCGCAGTCCACCCGGCTGACCAGGATCTCCGGTACCTCGTAGGGATGGCTGGCCCGCAACTGCTCGACCAACGCGTCGACCCGGTCGGGTGCGGTCTTGAACTGCACCGACCACTCGGTGCTGGTCTCCACCCCAGACCGCCACCAGTACGTGCTGTCCACCTGGCCGCCCACCTGCGCGCAGGCCGCCAGCCGCCCGGCCACCGCGGCGGCGGCCAGCAGGTCGGCGACCGACCGCGCGTCGACCACCGTCGTCACCACGCTGATCTGCTCCACAGGCGCACCCTACGTCGCATCGTCGTGGTTGGTCGCGATCCACTCGTCTATCCGACTCCACCATTCGTAGAGCCAGTCGATGCGCTGCTGCCGGTCGGTCGGGACCTCCTCCGGCGGCACCGACCAGAACCGCATCACCAGCCGCTTGTCCATCGGCAGCTCACGCCACACGTCGGTGACGGTGAGCATCCGGTCCAGGCCGGTGTGGGCAACGAAGATCACTCCGGCGTCGGGTGCCGCGTCCAGCGCCGCCAGCAGGCCGCCCGGTTGCGGGGCGAGCACGTGCCGCATCGCCTCCGCCTTGACCGCCATCCGCTCGTGTCCACGGTCGCGCAGCCGCGCGATGGCCCGCAGCCGGCGCTTCGGGGTGAAGTTGCTGCCCTCGGGAAAGATCACGAAGGCGTCGTCGTCGTCCAGGCCGGTGGCGAGATGTCCGACCTGCTCGGTCAGCGAGCCCCGACCGTCACGGCCCGGCGCGATGAACCGGCTCGGCAGCCGGTTGAGCAGCACGTCGATCGCCGGATCCCACTGGAGGGTGTCCTTGAGGACGATCCGCGGCTCCCGGCTGAACCAGTTCACCAGCGCGTGGATCAGGATGAACGAGTCACCCGGGCCGGCATGCCGGCACAGCACCAGTTCCGGCCGGCCCGGCAGGGCGGTGTCCGGGTCGGTGCCGACCACGTCGATGCTCAGCCGCAGCGTCCACCGGGCCTGCCAGAACAACACCCGCAGGAACCAGCCGGCCAGCACGTAGTGGGCTCGCTGGAAGGCCGGTGAGCGTACCCGCCAGCCGAATCCGGAGCCGACCCAGAGCACGAAGAGGCTGAGCAGCGCCGCCGCGTCCCACACCAGGTAGAAGCAGCCGATCCAGAGCAACCGCAACGGACGCAGGTGGCCGGGAACGAACGGGGACGCGGCGAGCGCCAGCAGGGCCCACAACGGCACCGTGGTGACCAGCAGGATCGCCAGCAGCACCACACCGGGTGCCAGCAGCATTCGGCGCAGCCAACGCGGCGGTAACGGCATCAGCGGTCCAGGTTGGCCAGGTAGTGCCGGGAGGCCGAGTACGCCCGGCTGATCCGCCGGCCCACCGCGGCCATGTCCCGGTACGCCCACGGGGTGTCGTCGCGTGGTTCCAGCCCACCGGTCGGCAGCACGTGCACCTCCACCCCGTCGGGCAGGGCGGCCATCTCCCGGGCGAACCGGTGCCGGCGGGCGATCTCGAACGCGACCTGGGCGATCTCCCAGGGCCGCCGGGGCGGCGCCAGCGCCCGCTCGATCCGACCCACCTGGAGTACGAAGATCCGGCCGGCGCCGGCGGCGACCGCTTCGCCGATCGGGATGGAGTTGACGATTCCTCCGTCCACGTAGTGCTGGTCGCCGATGCGCGCCGGTGGCAGCAGCCCCGGCACCGAGGCGGACGCGAGGACGGCCGGCACCACCGGCCCGCTGACGAACCAGTGCTCGGCGGCCCGCTCGATGTTCGCCGCGCAGCAGCGGAACGGAATCTTGAGATCGGCGAAGGTGGTCTGGGCGCCGAGTTCGCTCTCCAACAGCTTGCGCAGCGGGCGGGGCGAGTGCAGGTGGGTACGGGCGGCGAAGCGGCGCAGCTGCCGGGCGACCGAGTCGCCGTACACCTCGCTGGCCTCCGGGGAAGCCCAGAGCCGCACCAACCGGTCGGTCACCGCCTCGGACGGGTCGGCGGCCACCAGGGCCCCGTTGACCGCGCCGATCGACGTGCCGAGCACCAGGTCCGGCCGGATGCCGGCCCGGAACAGGGCCCGCAACATGCCCACCTCGACCGCGCCCAGGACACCCCCGCCGCCGAGCACGAAAGCCACAGGTCCCCGCGCCATGCCGTTCATCCTGGCACGGCCGCGCCCCGGCGGGCCCACCCGTACGCCCCTCCGCGACGTCTAGCCCGCCTCGGCGCGACGGTTGCCGGTCAGGTCGGCGGGGCGGTGTCGCATCGAGGCCCGTTGACAGGGGGGGCAACATTCGCGCAACCTGATACCGCTCCCACCTATGAGGCAGGTGCGATCCGTGAAGCCAGCGCTGCAGCCCGGCCGGTTGCTGGCCACCAGATACCGGCTGATCGACCAGATCGGTGCCGGCGGCATGTCGGTGATCTGGCGGGCCCACGACGAGGTACTCGACCGGGTGGTCGCACTGAAGGTGCTCGCCCCGTCACTGGCCGCCGACGCGAGGTTCCGTGACATGGTCCGGGAGGAGGCCCGAGCCGCGGCTCAGTTGGTCCACCCGAACGTCACCTCGGTGCACGACTACGGCGAGACGGTGTCGCCGGACGGCGCCATCACCTCCTTCGTGGTGATGGAGCTGCTCTCCGGAGAGGAGCTGGAGTTTCGGCTCACCGAGGGTCCGCTGCCGTGGCCGCAGGCGGTGGAGATCGGCGCTCAGGTCGCCGACGCGCTGGCCGCGGCCCACCGGCTCGGCATCGTGCACCGGGACATCACCACGGCCAACGTGATGATGACCCAGGTCGGCGCGAAGGTGCTCGACTTCGGCATCGCCACCCGGATCGGCGCCCCCGACGACGACGAGGACGGTGCCACCTTCGGCACTCCCGCCTACGTGGCGCCGGAGCGGCTCGACGGCGCTCCGGCCCAACCCGCGACCGACGTCTACTCACTCGGGGTACTGCTGCACGAGACCCTGACCGGTCGGGTGCCGTATCCGGCGGACACCTGGGATGAACTCACTGTCGCGCTCGCCGAGGGCCCACCGCCGTCGCTGGCCGGGGTGCCGGGGCTGCCGCGGACGGTGGCCGAGATCTGCCTGCGTTGCCTGTCGCGGGACCCCGCTGACCGTCCCACCGCCCGCCAGGTGGCCACCGTGCTGCGCGACCAGATGCTGCCCGCCGATCCGCAGGCCAACACGATGCTCGCGCCCACCGTCACGCTGCCCACGATGGGCCGGACCGACGCCGCCGCTCCGGTCCCCGCCTGGGTTCCACCGACCGTCGGTCCCATCGCGTTCCAGCCCGCCCTCACCGGCGTTGTCTCCGGCACGGTGGCGGGCACCTTGGGCGGCATCGACGGTGCCGCTGACAACGGCGGCAGAGGTCCGGACGGGAGCGACGCCGAGGCGGGTACCGGAATGGTCGGGGTCGGGCCCGCACCGGTCTCCGAGGCCGACCCGGGGCGGGGACGGCGGCTGCCGCGTCCGGCACCCGTCGACGGTGACGACCCCGGGCAGGGACGGCGGCTGCGGCGTCCGCTGCTCGTCACGGCGGCCGTGGCCACTGTGGTCGCGGCGGCGCTGGCGGTACCGGCGCTGCTGTCGGAGGAGGACGGCGGACCGCCCGCCGTACTGCCCACGAGCGGACCGCCCGCGACGTCCGAGCCGGCCCCGCCGGACGACACCGCAAGCGTGCCGCCGACCGCCGTGCCGTCGAGCACCGCACCGACGCCAGCGGCGACATCCGGCGTACCGGGTCCACCCGCGGGCGGCGACAGCCTCGTCGAGGCCGCGAACCGCCTGGACGACGTGATCGATGCCGGTCTCGCCGACGGCGGCATCCGCGACGACGTCGGCCTCGACCTGCGCAACGAGCTGCGCAACCTCACCCGGGCGGTGACCGGCGGCGAAGGCGAACTGGGGCCGGGGGTCGCCCGGCTGCGTGAGAAGGTCTCCACCCGGCTACGCGAGGACGGGTTGAGCCCGGCGTACGCTCAGCAGCTCGATGCGGCGATCACCGCGCTCGGTGCCGCGCAGGTCTGAGCGAAAAGGTCTGAGCGAAACGCCCGGTCAGGCCGGCGTGACCCGCGCCGGCTCGCGTACCGCGCCACGTGGGCTCGCGGCAGCGAGGAAGCGGCGGTACACCTCCTCGTAGCCGACGGCCATCTGTTCCGTGGAGAAGGTCCGTGCCACGTGCGCCACACAGTCCTTCGGGTCGAGGTCGGAGGCCTGCCGCAGCGCCGCCGGCAACTCGTCCGGCCGTTGGCAGATCAAGCCGCTCACCCCGGGGCGGACCAGCTCCGGCACCGCTCCCCGGTTCAGCGCCACCACGGGTGTCCCGGTCGCCATCGCCTCGAGCATGACGATGCCGAACGGTTCCTCCCACTGGATCGGCATGACCAGGCAGCGCGCCTCCACCAGCAGTCGCAGCACGGCCTTGCGGTCAGCGTCGAGCACCACTGTGACGTCCGGACCGAGCATCGGCCGGATCACCTCGTCGTAGTACCGCCGTTCGGCGGGCTCGTTGCACTTGCCGGCCAGCACCAGCGGCAGACCCGCCGCGCGGCAGGCGCGGATGGCCAGCTCCGGCCCCTTGTCGGGGCTGAACCGGGCGAGCCACAACACCGGACCGTGACTTGGGGTGTCCTTGCGCGGGAAGTCGTCCAGGCTCATCGCGTTGTGCACGGTGCCGACCCAGGGCAGGTGTGGATTCAACCCCCGCTGGGTGTGTGAGATCGCCACCAGCCCCACCCCCCGGTCGGTGTCGCTGAGCACCGTCCCGTACTCGCCCACCGGGTTGCCGTGCACGGTCGCCACCGTGGGTACCTCCCGCCGGCCGGCCACCAGCGGACCGATCGTGCTGTGGTCGTGCACGATGTCGAAGTCGGCCGTACTGAGCAGATGGTTGACCCGGGCCAGGTGGGCCAGTTCGGGCAGCGCCTCGCCGAGGCGGTCGAACTGCAACTCGTCGAGGGTGGCGAGGAAGTCGGCGGCGGTGCCGTGAGCGGCACCGGCACCCATCAGCGTCACCGCGTGGCCCCGGGCGATCAGGGCGTCGACCAGACCGGCCACCACGTGTTCCAGTCCGCCGTAGCCGGGCGGTGGCACCGACAGCCAGGGCGGCACGACCATGGCGATCCGCAACCGGTGCTCACGCGCAAGGTTGTCGGCCACGTGCCCTCCCCGTCGCTGTCCGGAGTCGTCGACCTCGATCGGCTTCCAGGCTGGAATCGAGCGTCTTCCCGGTCCCGGCCTGGACAAACCGGGACGCCGGGTGAGCGGTTCAGCCGCCCACAAGCAGTTGGTCCCGTACCATGCACACGCCCTCGGCCGACCAGGCGATCCGCTCCGCCTGATCCCGCTCCCACCAGGACCGCACCACCCCGCTCAGCGTCACCGTGTCGCCGCTCACCTGGACGATCACCCGTTCCGTGCCGATCCCGCGCATCAGGGCGCGTTGTACGCCACTGCGGATCCGGTCGGCGTCGACCGGGGCGGCGGGCCGCACCTCGACCAGGTTGGTGACGCCGCGTACGCCCCGCAGCCGGCGCAGCTCCCGTTCGGCGGTACGCCGCTGCCAACCGAACTCCACCGCACCGCGCAGCATCAGCCAGCCGTCGGCGACGGTGAGGTCCAACCGCTCGGCCGGCACGAAACTGTTCCACTCCAGGGCCCGGCTGGCCGCGATCGCCAGGTCGCCGTCGGTGATGTCGACAGGCCCGGTGGGGCGTACCTCGATGTCGTCGGCGACCGCCCGCACCCCGCGTACCCGTTGCGCCCCGCGCACCGCCGCCCACCTGCGGGCGGCGCTGTCCACGCCGCCGGTGAGCGAAACCACCCCGTCGTGCACGCTCACCCCGATGTCGGTCGAGCGCACCTGCGCGTCCCAGGCGAGTTCGTCGAGCACGTCGCGCTGGATCCGGTCATCGCTCCGGGTCGCCGTCGCCGTGGTCATGGCACCCCCATCCGCCTCCACAGGTCTTCTCGGCCGAGGCTGCCGGGCAGCGGGGTGAGCCGGGTTCACCCGGTCCGGGTGAACCCCGGAAGGAGGAAGGGCGGCGGGTGTCGCGGCCAACCCCCTTGGCCGCGCCACCCGCCGCCCCGGAGGGAGGAAGCAGGTCCTGTCTCGTTAGGACGCTTCGGCGAGCGTCACGGTTGCCGTCGCCTCGGCCCCATTTCGCTGGTACGTCACCTCGACCTGGTCACCGACCTTGCCGGCCTGGACGGCAGCCACCAGGTCGTTGGAGTCGTTGATCACCTTGTCGCCGAACCGGGTGATCACGTCACCCTGTTCCAGCCCGGCCCGCTCGGCCGCGCTGCCCGGGTTCACCGCGCCGACCAGCGCGCCGCCGTCGGGCGCGGCGTTCACGCTGACCCCCAGCGACGGGTGGCTGATCTTCTCGCCACGCTGGAGCTTCTCCGCGACGTCCTTGGCCTTGTTGCTCGGGATGGCGAAGCCCACACCGATGTTGCCGGTGCTGCCCTGTCCCGCGGTGGCGATCGCGGTGTTGATGCCGATCACCTCGCCCCGGGTGTTGACGAGTGCGCCACCCGAGTTGCCCGGGTTGATCGGGGCGTCGGTCTGCAGCAGCCCCGAGATCGAGCTGACCGCCTGGCCCGGGAGCTGCTGCCCGCCACCGGCCTGGATGGTGCGGTCCCGGGCGCTGAGGATCCCCGCGGTGACCGAGCCCTGCAGGCCGAGCGGACTGCCCAGGGCGAGCACCTGGTCGCCTACCTGCATCGCGTCGCTGTCGCCCAGGGTGGCCGGCTGGAGGTCGGTCATCCCGTTCGCCTTCAGCACCGCGAGGTCGGTCTTCGGGTCGGTACCGACCACCTCGGCCTGGGTGCTGGTGCCGTTGGCGAAGAAGACCCGGACGGTGTCGCCGCCCCCGGCGATCACGTGGTTGTTTGTCAGCACGTAACCGTCGGCGCTGAGCACCACGCCGGAGCCCTCACCGCTGCCGGTGCTGATGGACACGACGCTGTCCTGCACCGATGCGGCGATGCGCGGCAGGTCGGCACCGTCGATCACGGGTGCGGCGCTGTAGGTGCGGGTGATCCCACCGCCGTCGCCGAGTGCGAGGGCGAGCGCCCCTCCGGCGACCCCGCTGCCGAGCATCAGGGCGAACACCGCCACGCCGGCACCGGCCAGCTTGGCGATCCGCCCGGGGCGCGGCCCGTTGGACGGGGTGGGTGCCCACGGGGCCGGCTGGCCCGGGTAGCCGCTCGGCATCCCGGCGGCCTGACCCGGATACCCGGGCTGCCCGGCACCGGGACCGGGCGGCTGGGCACCGCTCCAGGCCTGCTGGCCGGGATACCAGGGATTGCCGGGGTACCGGGCGCCCGGCTGGTACGGGTGCTGGTAGTGGTGCTGGTGCTGGTGGGAGCCGGCCGGCGCCCAGGTGGGCTGACCGGAGACCGGCTGCGCCGCCGTGGGCGAGCCGGCGCCGTCGCCCGGGCCCGGCCGGCTCGGCGCGGCGTCCGGGCCGACCGACGACGGATCGACGGCCCGGACCGGTACGGTCGGCGCCTCGACCGTCGGGTCGGCGTCGGGACGGGCGGCGGACGGGGAGTCGGACCGCGCGTACTCGGCGCGGGACAGCTCGGGATGCGACGGCTCGGCGTCGGTGGGGGCCGGCCGGCGCGGGTCGGACTCGTACTCGGTCATGCCCCTACCTTCCCCCATCGCTCTGCGTCCCGCCTTGGGCTCAACTGAGGATTGGCTGAAAATCACTCGTTGTCGATGTCGGTGGCCGGTGCGAGCGGCAGGCGTACCCGGAAGGTGGCGCCACCGCCCGGCGTCTCGGTCACCTCGACGGTGCCCTGGTGCACGGTCACCAGCGCGGCGACGATGGCCAGGCCGAGACCCGTGCCGGTGTTGCCGTCGGTCCTGCGGGTACGCGAGGCGTCCACCCGGTAGAAGCGTTCGAAGACCCGCTCCGCCTGCTCGGCGGTGAGCCCCGGCCCGGTGTCGGACACCTCGATCACCGCCAGGTTGCCGGGCTCGGCGCGCAGCCGCAACGTCACCGCCGCCCCGGGCGGGGTGTGCCGCAGCGCGTTTGTCATCAGGTTGCCGATCACCTGCCGCAGTCGGGCATCGTCGCCGCGTACCACAAGCGGACCGGAACCGGGCTCGATCTCCAGCTCGATCCGCCGGTCCGGCGCGATCGCCCGGGCGGCGGCCACCGCGTCCGCGGCCAGCACCGGCAGTTCCACCGGAGCGAGCGAGAGCGGCCGTTCGCGATCCAGCCGGGCCAGCAGCAGCAGGTCCTCCACCAGCAGTCCCATCCGGGCCGCCTCGTCCTCGATCCGGCGGAGCAGGTCGGAGGTCTGCTCGGGAGCCCGGGCCGCACCCTGGCGGTACAGCTCGGCGAAGCCGCGGATGGTGGTCAGCGGGGTACGCAGTTCGTGCGAGGCGTCCGCCACGAACTGCCGCATCCGCTCCTCGGAGCGGCGGGCCCGGGCCTCGGAGGCGCGGGCCCCCTCGGCGGCCTCCCGGGCGGCGACCTCGGCGGACCGGGCCGCGGACTCCGACGCCGCGCGGGCGGTGAAGGCCATCTCGATCTGACTGAGCATCGCGTTCAGGGCGCGGGACAGCCGGCCCAGCTCCGAGGTCGGGCACGGCTGGCCGTCCTCCGGGTCGGGCACCCGGCGGCTGAGATCACCACCGGCGATGGCCGCGGCGGTGCGTTCGATCTCCACGAGCGGCTTGAGGCTGGTCCGGACGATCGCCGCGCCGATCGAGGCGAGCAGCACCAGCACCGCCCCGCCGACCAGCAGGTCGATCCAGATGAGCCGCTTGACCGCCTGCTCCACGTCGGTGAGGTGCTGCCCGATCGCCGCCCACTGCCCGTTGGGTAGCTCGGTGTAGAGCATCCGCCAGCGCACGTCGGTGCCGCGCGCCCGGGTATAGAACGGTTTCCCGGCCAGCTGCTGGAAACCGGCGGCGTCCTCGGGCCAGGGCGGCAGGTCGACGGCGTCGAACCGGCGTTCGTCGAACCCGTATTCCGCGACCCGCCCGGTGCTGCGGCTGGTCACCACCACCACGTAGTCGGTGGGGATGACCGAGTCGGGCGGGATGTAGACCTCCGCCCAGGGCTTGCCGGCCAGGTCGCTCTCGATGGTTTCGACAGCGCTTGTCAGCTCTCCGTCCACCTGGTCGACCAGGTAGCTGCGGAGAAAGATCGTGGTCAGCGAGGCGATCACCAGCAACGCGGCGGCGACCAGGGTCAGCACGGCCGCGACCAGCTTGACCCGCAGCGGTACCGCGCGGAGCCGGAACTTGGCCTGCTGTACCGCGTTCACGCCGCCGGCTTGCGCAGGACGTATCCGACGCCACGCAGGGTGTGGATCAGCCGGGGATCGGTGGTGTCGACCTTGCGGCGCAGGTACGAGATGTACGACTCGACGATGTTGTCGTCGCCCCGGAAGTCGTAGTTCCACACGTGGTCGAGGATCTGCGCCTTGGACAGCACCCGGTTGGCGTTGAGCATCAGGTAACGCAGCAGCTTGAACTCGGTCGGCGAGAGCTGCACCCGGTGACCGGCCCGGTAAACCTCGTGGGTCTCCTCGTCCAGCTCCAGGTCGGCGAAGGTGAGCCGGGCGGGCGCCTGCTCGCCGGTGCTGGTGCGGCGCAGCACCGCCCGGATCCGGGCGGTCAGCTCCTCCAGGCTGAACGGCTTGGTCACATAGTCGTCGCCACCCAGGGTGAGCCCGCGGATCTTGTCGTCGGTGGCGTCGCGGGCGGTGAGGAAGACCACGGGTGTGCGGGTGCCACCCTCGCGCATCATCCGGATGACCTCGAACCCGTCGAGATCCGGCAGCATCACGTCGAGCACCACGAGGTCGGGGCGATGGTCCCGGGCCGCGCTCAGCGCGGCGCTGCCGCTGGTGGCGGTGGCCACGTCGAATCCCGCGAAGCGCAGGCTCGCGGAGAGCAGTTCGAGAATGTTGGGATCATCCTCGACGACGAGCAGTCGCGCCTCGGTCTGGGTAGCGGCCATGACGCCCATCATCCGCGCAGACGCTGCGCCCGCGCTGGGCGGATCCTGGAAAAAGCCTGTGAGCGGCGGATTCAGGTCAGGCGGCCAGCGGCAGCTTCCGCTCCGGTTCCCCGGTCGATGCGGCGCCACCCGACACCCCGGCCGGCAACAGCGCCGCCGGTGACCGGGTCGGTACCGGCAGCACGGCCGGTCCGGCGGTGGGCCGCGCCGGCACGCGTACCGGCTGCACGGGCCCGGGCTCGACGACCACCGGCGCTGGCGGCACGGCTGGCGACGACGGTACGAGGTGCACGGCGGATTCGGCGACCCGGGCCAGCGCCCGCCGGTCGGCGGATCGTCCCGGATGCAGTGGCGCGGCGATGTCCACGCAGACCGTCAACCTCCGGACCTGGAGCATCCGCCGCACCGACCGCAGCAGGGTCTCGTCGCCGACGAAGGCCGGTGCCGTGGTGGTTTCACCTGTCACCCCACAGCGGTAGGCGATCCGCAGCGGCACCACCGGTGCTCCGGCGTCGATCGCGGCCTGGAACATCGCCGGCCGGAACCCGGTCGGCGGACGGCAGGAGGCTGCCGCACCACACCAGGTGGTGCCCTCGGGGAACACCGCGACCGAGCGGCCCGACCGCAACGCCGAGGCGACCCGGCCCACAGTGGCGGGCAGCTCACGAGGACGGGAGCGGTCCACGAACACGGTGCCGGCCGAGCGGGCGAGCAGGCCGATCAGTGGCCACCGGCGTACCTCCTGCTTGGCCGTCAGCCGGGCCGGCGCGACCGCGAGCAGCGCCAGGATGTCCCACCAGGAGACATGGTTGGCGACCAGCAGGGCCCGCCGCCGAGGCAGTCGACCGCGCACTTCGAGGCGTACGCCGCAGGCCCGTGCCGTGGACCGCGCCCAGCCGCGCAACGCGGCCTGACGTTCCCGGGCCGGCAGCACCGGGAGCAGGGCGGCCAGCCCGATGCCGAGCCCGAGCATGCCGAGCAGCCCGGCGGCGCGGCCGAGCTGCCGGACCGCCGGCACGGCGGGAGCCTCGCCGTTGCCCGGCAGGCAGTGGGGACCGCAGCCGGAACTCGGCCGCCACACGGTGGTCACGGCTGCCCACCGAGGAAGTGCCGCAGGTACCGCGGGTTGATCCGATCCATCGAGAGCAGGACGTAGAAGTCGGCCACGCCGAAGTCCGGGTCGTACGCCGGCTCCCCGCAGATCTGGGCGCCGAGCCGCAGGTACCCACGCAGCAGTGGCGGGACCAGCTTGGCCGACCCGGCGACCGGCTCGGTCGGCACACCCGGCTCGGCGAACCAGGGTCGCAGGGGCCGGACCCGCAGCGATGGCGGTGACAGGTGCTTCGCCCGAGCCTGGGCCCAGACCTCGGCGGCGGCGAGGCCACCGTCGGCCACCGGTACCGAGGCGCACCCGCCGAGCCAGCGCAGCCCGCGCAGGTGCAGGTAGCGGGCGATGCCCGCCCACATCAGGTTGATCACCGCCCCGCTGCGGTGCGCGGGATGTACGCAGGACCGGCCGGCCTCGACCAGTTGGCTACGCAACGGGTCGAGCGCGGTCAGGTCGAACTCGCCCTCGGCGTAGCGGCGGTTGGTACGCCCCGGCGGAAGCAGCCGGTAGGTACCCACCACCTCGCCGGTGCTCTCCTGCCGCACCACCAGGTGGTCGCAGTACCTGTCGAAAACGTCACGGTCGAGGCCGGCCGCGTCGGGGGACACGGTGGCGCCCAACTCGCCGGCGAACACCTGATGACGCAGGCGTTGCGCGGCCTCGACCTGGCTGGGGTTGTCGGCTATCGAAAGGGTGTAGCCGCTGGTCGCAAGTGCTACGTCCGCGGCTGGCAGAACGGCCATGCCTTCTGTGTAGCGCCCGGTCGGTTGCCAGCCCTGGTGGCCGGCGGTGTCGATCCGGTGAACGCCGGTCGGCGACCGGTGGCCGACCCGCCACGCCGGCCGACACCGGGGGCGTGCGAGGCTGCCGGTGCCCGGCGACGAGGCCGGGCGTGCGTGGCGGAGGGAGACTCGATGATCATCGAGGGACGCTTCA
Organism: Micromonospora sp. NPDC049891; assembly: GCF_040660295.1. Taxonomy (NCBI): domain Bacteria; kingdom Bacillati; phylum Actinomycetota; class Actinomycetes; order Micromonosporales; family Micromonosporaceae; genus Micromonospora; species Micromonospora sp. NPDC049891. Next base: position 187,852 of record NZ_JBFAML010000006.1, on the reverse strand, counting down.
ACGGACCGCCCGGCTCGGGCAATGGTGGATGGAGCGCCGGTGTCTTCGCCACCGCGTACGGCGGGGACGGTCCGGTCGAGGTGACCCTGCGCCGACCGCCGCCGCTGGACACCCCGCTGACGCTTGTCGACGCCGAGGTGCGCGACCCGGCCGGCGAGGTGGTCGCGCAGCTGCGCCCGGCGGAGGATCTCGACGACGCCACGGTCCCACCTGTGGATCTGACCACCGCCCGGGCCGCCTCGACGGCGTACCCGGGGCTGGTGGACCATCCGTTTCCCGGCTGCTACGTCTGCGGCCCGCAGCGCGCCGACGGCCTGCGGGTCTTTCCGGGCCGGCTGCCGGACGGCCGGACGGCCGCACCGGTACGCGCTCCACGGCAGGTCGAGGTCGCCACGGTCTGGGCCGCCCTGGACTGCCCCGGCGGCTGGGCGGTGATCGACACCGGCCGGCCGTACGTGCTCGGCCGGATCGCCGCCCGGATCGAGGCGCTGCCAGACCCCGACGACGAGTGCGTGGTGACCGGCGCGGTGATCGGCACCGAGGGCCGCAAGGCATTCGTACGCACCAGCCTGTACGCCCCGGACGGGCGCCGGCTCGGTCACGCCCGGGCAACCTGGATCGCCGTGTAGGCACGGCCGTCGATCGGCTCGTACCTGGGGATGAGACGACTCCTGCCTGAGGCGGACCACGATCTCCCGAACGAGCCCGATTGAATTGCTTGACCATTAACGTCACGCTGTGCAACGGCGCACCCCGGCGCCGACACGGGAGGAGAACGATGACCGACGGGCGACCAAGCCCCACCAACGACGCCCAGATCGTGGTTTCCGGTCTGACCAAGCGATACCGCAACGTGCTCGCGGTCAACAACCTGTCGTTCACGGTCGAACCGGGTCGGGTCACCGGCTTCCTCGGCCCGAACGGTGCGGGTAAGACCACCACCCTGCGCATGCTGCTGAACCTGGTCACCCCGACTTCGGGCGGGGCCACCATCGGTGGCCAGCGGTACCCCGATCTGGCTGATCCGCTGCGGCACGTCGGCGCGGTCCTGGAGGCGTCCAGCGCGCACAAGGGCCGCACCGGCATCAATCACCTGCGGGTGATCTGCGCCGCGGCCGGGCTGCCTCGGGAACGGGCCGACCAGGCGTTGGAGCTGGTCGGGCTGACCCCAGCGGCCAAGCGCAAGTTCAAGGGTTACTCGCTGGGCATGAAGCAGCGACTCGGCATCGCCGCGGCGATGCTCGGCGACCCGCGGGTGCTGATCCTCGACGAGCCGGCCAACGGTCTGGACCCGGAGGGCATCCGGTGGATGCGTGGGTTCCTCAAGGGGCTGGCCGCCGAGGGCCGTACCGTGCTCGTCTCCAGTCACCTGCTCTCGGAGATGCAGCTGCTGGCCGACGACGTGGTGATCATCGCGGCCGGGCAACTGGTCCGGCAGGGCCCGGTGGACCAGGTGATCGGGTCGATGGCGCAGGGCGTCCGGGTCCGGGTCCGCACCCCGCAGGCCGACGTGCTTACCGCGGCGCTGAAGGACGGGCCAGCCACTGTGGAGAACGACGGGCAGGGTGCGCTCCTGATCGGCGGGATCGACGCCCCGGCGGTGGGCCGGGCGGCCCTGGCCGCAGGGGTGGAACTGCACGAGCTGACCACTGAACGACCCGACCTGGAACGCGTGTTCCTGGAGCTGACGGCCGGAAAGGCGGGCATCCGATGAGCAACCTTGTCCGCTCCGAACTACTCAAGATCCGTACCACCAGCACCTGGTGGTGGCTGGCCATCGGGGCGTTCCTGTCGATCGCCCTGGCCTTCGCCTTCAACGCGTGGCTGGCCAGCGAGACGCTCAGCGGCGGTGGGGAAGAGTTCGGCTACACCGGCGACGCCGCCTCCGCGCCAGCTCAGGCAGCGAACCTCTACACCTCGGGGCAGTACCTGGGGCTGATGTTCGTGATGCTCATCGGCATCCTCATGGTCACCAACGAGTTCTTCCACCAGACCGCGACCACGACGTTCCTCGCCACCCCGCGACGCACCTCGGTGATCGCCAGCAAGCTCATCGCGGCCAGCCTGCTCGGCTTCGCGTTCTGGCTGGTGACCACGCTTATCGACCTCGCGGCCGGTGCGACGTTCCTGTCGCTCAACGACTACGGCACGCAGCTCGGCGAGTGGGAGGTCCAGCGGGCCCTGCTGCTCAACCTGATGGCGTACGCGATCTGGACGGTGCTCGGCGTGGGCATCGGCACGCTGATCACCAACCAGCTGGGCGCGGTGATCACCGCCTCGGTGCTCTACCTGATCGGTACCCAGGTGGTGGGCCTGCTCTTCCTGCTGCTCGCCAACCTGCTGGACAACATGGCCGTGATCAAGTGGCAGGTGATCTGGCCGGCCGCCGCCTCCCAGGTCATGATCACGCCGGGCGAGAACGAGATGCTGCCCGTGTGGTGGGTCGGCGCGCTCGTGCTGGTGGGCTACGCCGTGGTCAGCGGCGTGGCCGGAATCCTCATCACCCGACGCCGCGACATCTCCTGACACCCGGGGCGCCGACCTCGGGTCGGCGCCCCAACCGACGGGCCCGGAACACCGGTGGACAGCCGGTGCGCCGGGCCCGTCGGCGTTCTCGGACCGGACGTTCCGGCCATAGCAGCGATCAAGGGAATACGCAGCGCTTACCGAACTTCTGGCATCTTCTGTGAATCCGACCACGCGACGGAGGCGGAAATGCCCCGAGGTTCGGTACGGCGTAGCCTGGGAACCGTCCTGTGCGTCCGTCCCGGCGCATCGGGCGCCGCGTGACACACAAACCCGCGTGAAAGAGGCGATTACCGGCCGTGTCGACCCAGCAGACTTCGCAGGAGAACCCACTGGCGGGTTTCGGCCCGAACGAGTGGATCGTCGAGGAGATGTACCAGCGCTACCTCGCCGATCCCAGCAGCGTCGACCCGGCCTGGCACGACTTCTTCGCCGACTACCGACCCGGCCAGGGCACAGCCGGCGCCAGTGACGGTCGGCCGGCAACCACCACCGCGTCAAAGGACGCCGCCCCGGCGAGGACCGAGCCGGCCCCGAAGAGCGAACCGGCGGCCAAGGCCGAACCGGCGGCCAAGGCCGAACCGGCCGGCAAGGGTGAGCGCCGTGCGGCGGCACCGGCGGCGAAGCCGGCGCCCGCCACGTCGAAGCCGGCCGCCGGGAAGCCGGCAGCCAAGGCCGAGCCGGCAAAGAGCCAGCCGACGAAGAGCCAGCCGACCCGGACCGCGCCCACCGCCAACGGGCCCCAGACCACGCCGCTGCGCGGTGTGGCCGCCAAGATCGTCCAGAACATGGACGCCTCGCTGGCCGTGCCGACCGCGACAAGCGTCCGGGCCGTGCCGGCCAAGCTCCTGGTCGACAACCGGATCGTGATCAACAACCATCTCGCCCGCGGGCGCGGTGGCAAGGTCAGCTTCACCCACCTGATCGGCTACGCCCTGGTGCGGGCGCTTGTCGCGCACCCGGAGATGAACAATTCCTTCGCCGAGGTCGACGGCAAGCCGGTGATGGTCCGCCCCGAGCACGTCAACCTGGGCATCGCCATCGACCTGACCAAGCCCGACGGCAGCCGCAACCTGGTGGTCCCCTCCATCAAGGCCTGCGAGCAGATGGACTTCCGGCAGTTCTGGCAGGCGTACGAGGACGTGGTCCGACGCGCCCGCCGCAACGAGCTGACCATGGAGGACTACTCCGGCACCACGATCTCGCTCACCAACCCCGGTGGCATCGGCACCGTGCACTCCATGCCGCGGCTCATGCAAGGCCAGAGCGCGATCATCGGGGTCGGCGCGATGGAGTACCCGGCGCCGTACCAGGGCATGAGCGAGGCCACCCTGGCCGAGCTGGCGGTCAGCAAGGTCATCACGCTGACCAGCACGTACGACCACCGGATCATCCAGGGCGCGCAGTCCGGCGAGTTCCTCAAGGTCATGCACGAGCTGATGCTCGGCGAGCACGGCTTCTACGACCAGATCTTCACCTCGCTGCGGATCCCCTACGAACCGGTGCGCTGGATGCGCGACGTGGCGGTCGACAGCGAGGGTCAGATCAACAAGACCGCGCGGGTCCACGAGCTGATCCACTCCTACCGGGTACGTGGCCACCTGATGGCCGACACCGACCCGCTGGAGTTCAAGATCCGCAAGCACCCGGATCTGGACGTCCTCCAGCACGGGCTGACCCTGTGGGACCTGGACCGCACCTTCCCGGTCAACGGCTTCGCCGGCCGGCAGCGGATGAAGCTGCGGGAGATCCTCGGCGTACTGCGCGACTCGTACTGCCGCCGGGTCGGCATCGAGTACATGCACATCCAGGACCCGGCGGAACGCCGCTGGATCCAGGAGCGGGTCGAGCGCAAGTACGAGAAGCCGCCGGCCGGGGAGCAGAAGCACGTACTCAACCGGCTGAACGCGGCCGAGGCGTTCGAGACCTTCCTGCAGACCAAGTACGTCGGCCAGAAGCGCTTCTCGCTGGAGGGTGGCGAGTCGCTCATCCCGCTGCTCGGTGAGGTGCTGGAGGCCGCCGCCGAGGGCGGGCTGGACGAGGTCGTCATCGGCATGGCTCACCGGGGCCGACTCAACGTGCTTGCCAACATCGTCGGCAAGCCGTACGAGAAGATCTTCTCCGAGTTCGAGGGGCACCTGGACCCACGTTCCACCCAGGGCTCGGGCGACGTGAAGTATCACCTGGGCCAGAACGGCAAGTTCACCACCCCCGACGGTGACCACGCCGTGAAGGTCTCGGTGGTGGCGAACCCGTCGCACCTGGAGGCCGTCGACCCGGTGCTGGAAGGCATCGTCCGGGCCAAGCAGGACCGCATCGACCTCAAGCTGGAGGGCTACACCGTGCTGCCGCTGGCGGTGCACGGCGACGCGGCCTTCGCCGGCCAGGGCGTGGTGGCCGAAACGCTGAACCTCTCCCAGCTGCGCGGTTACCGCACCGGTGGGACGGTCCACGTGGTGGTCAACAACCAGGTCGGCTTCACCACCGCCCCGGAGTACAGCCGCTCCAGCCTCTACAGCACCGACGTGGCCCGGATGATCCAGGCCCCGATCTTCCACGTCAACGGCGACGACCCGGAGGCGGTGGTCCGGGTCGCCCGGCTCGCCTTCGAGTACCGCCAGGCGTTCAACAAGGACGTCGTCATCGACCTGGTCTGCTACCGGCGGCGCGGACACAACGAGGGTGACGACCCCTCGATGTCCAACCCCCAGATGTACCGGATCATCGACTCGAAGCGCTCGGTCCGCAAGCTCTACACCGAGGAGCTGATCGGGCGGGGTGACATCACCGTGGAAGACGCCGAGGAGCTGCTGCGCGACTACCAGGCACAGCTGGAGCGGGTGTTCAAGGCCACCCGCGACGCGGCCAGCACGCCGCGCCAGCTGAGCCGCCCGCCGCGACAGGACGAGCCCGAGCCGCAGGTGGAGACGGCGACCGAGGCGTCGGTCATCAAGGCCATCGGTGAGGCGCACGTCAACCTGCCGGACGGCTTCACCCCGCACAAGCGGATCCAGCAGTTGCTCGACCGGCGGGCCCGGATGGCCGTCGAGGGCAACATCGACTGGGGCTTCGGCGAGATCATCGCCTTCGGTGCGCTGCTGCACGACGGGGTCACCGTCCGGCTCGCCGGGCAGGACTCGCGCCGAGGCACCTTCGTGCAACGGCACGCCTCGATCGTCGACGCGGAGACCGGCGACGACTACCTGCCGCTGAAGTCGCTCACCGCCGACGGCGAGCGCTCCCGGCTCTTCGTGCACGACTCGCTGTTGAGCGAGTACGCGGCGATGGGCTTCGAGTACGGCTACTCGGTGGAGAACGTCGACGCGCTGGTCTGCTGGGAGGCGCAGTTCGGCGACTTCGTCAACGGCGCCCAGACGGTGATCGACGAGTTCATCTCCTCCGGCGAGGTGAAGTGGGGCCAGCGCTCCGCGGTCACCCTGCTGCTGCCGCACGGTCACGAGGGTCAGGGGCCGGACCACACCTCCGGCCGCCCGGAGCGGTTCCTCCAGCTCTGCGCCGAGGACAACATGCGGGTGGCCAACCCGACCACCCCGGCGAACTACTTCCACCTGCTGCGCCGCCAAGCCCTGTCGCCCAAGCGCAAGCCGCTCGTGGTGTTCACGCCGAAGTCGCTGCTGCGGCACAAGCTCTGCGTCTCCTCGGTGGAGGACTTCACCACCGGCACCTTCTCCCCGGTGTTGGACGACCCGGCCGCGAGCGCGCCGGAGCAGGTCAAGCGGGTGCTGCTCTGCTCGGGCAAGGTCTACTACGACCTGTTCCAGGCCCGGAAGGACCGCGGCGTCACCGACACCGCGATCATCCGGCTGGAGCAGCTCTACCCGATGCCGGTGGAGGAGATCCGGGCCGCCCTCGCGCAGTACCCGAACGCGGAGGACTTCGCCTGGGTGCAGGAGGAGCCGGCCAACCAGGGTTCCTGGTCGTTCGTCGCGCTCAACCTGCTGGAGCACCTCGACGGTGTCCGGCTGCGCCGTATCTCCCGTCCGGCCGCCGCGGCTCCGGCCGTCGGTTCGGCGAAGATGCACGAGGTCGAGCAGACCGCGCTGATCGAGGCGGCACTCCCCCGCCCCTGACGAGAACTGACCCGGTCCCGTCCCGCCCTACGGTGGGGCGGGACCGGCCGGCTTCACCGGGGGACGCCGGTGAGGAAGCGAGCAGATCCATGTACTTCACCGACCGGGGCATCGAGGAACTGGTCGAGCGCCGCGGCGAGGAGCAGGTCAGCCTGGAGTGGCTGGGCGAGCGGCTGCGTGACTTCGTCGACCTGAACCCGGAGTTCGAGACCCCGATCGAGCGGTTCGCCACCTGGCTGGCCCGGCTCGACGACGAAGACGACGACTGATCAGCGTGTCCGCCACCTGGCCGGCCGTCCGGTGTACCCGATCGGGGCGGCGGCCGCCGACGAGCCGACCCGGCCCCGCGAGCGGCCGGCGGATCATCGTGGCGGCCGTCGTCGCCCTGGCGCTGCTGCTGGCCGGCTGTTCCGACGAGCCCGCCCCGCCTCGGGTACCCGACTCGACCGGCTCCGCGCCACCGCCCGCGCCCTCGGTGTTCTACCTCGACCCGGCCAACCCGGCCGAGGCGGAGGCACAGCGCCGCGCGGCCCAGGGTGACTCGGCCGCGGCGGAGGCACTGGGCACGATCGGCAGCCGGCCGAGTGCGAAGTGGCTGACCGGCGGGGCGGTCCGCGACGAGGTCGACGCCCTCCTCGGGCAGGCCGCGATCGCCGGCCAGACGCCCGTGCTCGTGGTGCACAACGTGCCGCAACGCGACTGCGGTCGGCGGGGTGGGGGCGGTGCCCGGACCGGCGCGGAGTACCAGGCGTGGATCCGCGAGGTCGCCGCCGGCGTCGCCGGCCGTCAGGTGATCGTCGTCCTCGAACCGGGCGCGCTGCCCGACGCGGTGGCCGGCTGTGTGGCGGACTCCGCCGGTCGGCTCGCGCTGCTGCGTGACGCGGTCACCGTGCTGGCCAGCACCGGCAACGCCCGGGTCTACCTCGACGCCGGTCATCCCGGGTGGATCCGCGATATCGGGGCGTTGGCGGCCGCGCTGCGCCGGGCCGGTGTGGCACAGGCCGACGGGTTCGCGCTCAACGTGGCGAACTTCGTCCGCACCGGAGACAACGTCACCTACGGGCACCGGATCTCCGACGCGCTCGGCGGCGACACCACGTTCGTCATCGACACCAGCCGCAACGGCAACGGCCCCTATCCGGCCGATCGCGTCGGCGGTGCCCCGAGCTGGTGCAATCCCCCGGGGCGGGCGCTCGGCGAGGACCCGACCGCCGACCCCGGCCTGCCCCGGGTGGACGCCCTGCTCTGGATCAAGTTCCCTGGCGAGTCCGACGGCGACTGCCGCCCCGGCGAGCCGCCCAGCGGCAAGTTCTGGCCCCCGTACGCCATCTCACTGGCCCGCCCCTGACCCCGTTGATCATGAGGTTAACGGCAGCAAAACGGACAAAAATCCCCGCCAACCTCATGATCAACGAGAGCTGGTGGTGGTGGGGGTCAGGCCGGTGCGGCGGAGTTTCTGCCAGCCTAGGCGGCCGCCGGTCAGGGCGGTGGTGACGGACTGGATCATCACCAGGTACATCAGCTGGCGGTAGACGAACTGCTGCAACGGCAGCACCCACAGCACGCTGAGCTTCTCCCGGTCCAGCCGGAACGCCACCACGGCGGTGAGCGTCTGCAACGCGAGCATGACCAGCCAGGCCACCGCCGTCGCGGTCCGGTCGAGGAAGAACAGGCCGTAGAGGGCGAGCAGGTCGATCACCGGCGCCAGCAGCGGCAGGAGCACCCCGAACAGGCTCAGGAACAGCAGGCATCGCCGGGTGAAGCGGCCGGAGGCACCGCTGTCGACAAGCGAGCGCCGGTGCTTCCACATCGCCTGCATGGTGCCGTAGCTCCACCGGTACCGCTGCTTCCACAGCTGCCCCAACGTCGCCGGGGCCTCGGTCCAGGCCCGGGCCGTCTCCTCGTAGACCACCTTCCAGCCGGCGCGGCCGAGCGCCATGGTGATGTCGGTGTCCTCGGCCAGCGTGTCGTCGGTCATGCCACCGGCGTAGCGCAGCGCCTGCCGACGGAAGGCCCCGATCGCCCCGGGCACCGTGGACATGCAGCGCAGCGTCTCGTACAGCCGCCGGTCGAGGTTGAAGCCGATCACGTACTCGATGTGCTGCCACTTGGCGATCAGGCTGTCACGGTTACCCACCTTGACGTTGCCGGCGACCGCGCCGACCTGGGGATCCGCGAACGGTTGAACCAGCCGCCGCACCGAGTCGCGCTCGAACACGGTGTCCCCGTCGACCATCACGATCAGCTCGTGTCGGGCCAGCGCCACCCCGGTGTTCAACGCGCTCGGCTTGCCGCCGTTCGGCTTGCGGACGACCCGGACGTTCGGCAGTCGGAGCGCATCGACGATCTCCGCCGTCCCGTCGGTGGAGCCGTCGTCGACGACGATCACCTCGATGCCGCCCGGATGGTCGCCACCGGCCAGCGAGCGGACGGCCGCGGCGATCCCCTCCTTCTCGTTGTACGCGGGCACGATCACCGAGACCGGCTCGGTCACCGGTGGCCCCCACGCCCAGCTCTTCGCCCGCCGTCGGCGTGCGTGCCGGCCGGCGAGCACCAGCAGCAGCACGGTGCGACCCACCGTCAGCGCACCGACCGCCAGGAAGATCACGCCGAGCCAGCCGAGCGTGCGGTCCGCGCCCTGCACCCCCCAGATCAGCATCCGACCGCGCCAGCGCTCCCCCGCGCTGGCCGCCTGACCGGCTTCGACCCGGTGGTCGATGCCGGCCTCGGCGAGCGCCAGGTTCAGGCCACCGGTGACCGTGACGAAGCGGTAGCCGCGCTCCTTCATGAGCGGAATGAACCGGTCCAGCGCGGCGACGGTCTGGGCCCGTTCGCCGCCCGCGTCGTGCCAGAGGGTGATCGCCCCCGAGTATCCGGGCGGCGTCACGTTCGTGAGGATCTGGTCCACGCCGGGCAGCGCCCAGTCCCGGCTGTCGGTGTCGTTGAGCACGCTCAGGTAGCCCATCTCGCCGGCCTGAACGAAGACCGGCCAGTCCAGGTCGTTGACGGCCATCGCGTACGAGGAGTACGGGAAGCGGATCAGCGAGGTGCGGACCCCGGCCGCGCTGGCGATGGTCAACTGGGTCTGGGTGTACTCCATCCGTCGTCGCCAGTCGGGCAGCACGGTCAGATCCGGGTGGGTGAAGGTGTGTACGCCGATCTCGTGGCCGTCGGCGGCCAGTTCCCGTACCAGTTCCGGATGGCGGGCCACCTGGGAGCCGACCACGAAGAAGGTGGCCGGAACCTGATGGGCGGCCAGCACCCGCAGCACCTCGCGGGTCCAGACCGGGTCCGGTCCGTCGTCGAAGGTGAGTGCGATGGTGCGCGGGGGCAGTCGGTACGACCGGGTCAGCCCACCCGTGCTGCTGACGATCGGGCCACCGGAAACCACCGACGTCGGCACCTCACGCTGCCCGTGGTGGGTCTGCTGCTGACGATCCGGCGCGAAGGACGCGTTGGCGTACGCGCCGACGAGCAGCACGGCGGCCAGCACCGCGCAGAGTACGCCGAAGAGGGCCCAGCTCGGCGGCGGTACGACCCGGCGACCCCGCGCCGGCCGGCGGGACCGGCGCGCCGGCGGTTCAGCCATCGGCGGGGGCGGCTCCGTCGACGACGATCGACGGATCGACGGTCGGCGGGGCCGGCTCCGTGGTGGGCGGGTCGACGCTGGGCGTGGTCGCCGGTGCGGTCGACCGGGACGGTCGGGGCGACGCCGGCGCGGACGAGGGGGTGCGGCGCGGTGCCGTCGGTGCGCTGGTCACCGTCGTGGGTACCCGGGACGGGGTGACCCGCGGGCGCGGCGCACTGCTCGTGGTCCGGGGTGCGGCCGTGGTCGGCGGCGCCTCCGCAGCGGGGATCGACGGGGCCGGCGGCGGTTGCCAGGGCTGGCGGGTCGGCTCCACGAAGGGCAGCACCGTGTCGGCGTTGACCGGACCGCCCGCGAAGCTCGCCACGACCAGGCCGGTGTAGATCAGACTGACCAGACCCAGGGCGTACGCGATCCAGCGCAGCCGGGACCGACGCCTGCCGCTCGGATCGACGAAGACCGGCGGCGGCTGGGGCACCGCGGACATGACCGTGGTGGGGCTGTCCCCCGACACCAGCACCGTGGCCTCGTCCCCCACCGCCGACCGCACCACCGTTGGCGCATCCACCAGCACGGCCGCCTGCACCACGGTGGGCGCGTCCACCGCCGCCTGCACGACAGTCGGCGCCTCCACCGCCGGCTGCACGACAGTCGGCGCCTCCACCGCCGGGTGCACGGCAGTCGGCGCGTCCACCGCCGGCTGCACGGCAGTCGGCGCGTCCACCACGGCGGCCGGCACCGCGGTGGGTGCGTCCACCACCGCCGGCTGCACGACGGTCGGTGCCTCCGCCACGGCCGGCCGCACCACCGTCGGCGACTCCGACGCGGCCGGTCCGTCGGCTGCGGTTCGCTCGACTCCCCACGCGCCGTTCGCCGTATCGGCGCTGGTCAGAGGGTCCGCAGTCATGGCCGGAGTCTAGGAGTGAGCAATTCTCGGCTTGTTCGCGGAGCCCGGCGATGCGACGGGAATCCCAGTTTGCCGAGCGACTGTCGCCACCGGCGTGAGCGCCGGCTCGCGGAGGGTGAGGATCACCTCGACCGGTGGGCGAGGCGCTGCGTCGACCCGGCTTGCCGGGCCCGCCGAAACCCGCCGCGAGCAGGTCAAACGGACCGGTCGCCCTCGTGCCGGCGGTCGCCGCGACCCAACGGTCCGGCTCCCGCCGGTGGTCGGTCGGGCCGAAATAAAGATCTTCCTGGCCGAGCCGCTGCTCGCGCACGCCCTCGCCCGCCTGACGCGCGGACACCGGACGCGCGGACACCGGACGGCCCGGGTGGGCGGGTCCGAGGACCCACGCGGGAACAACCCTGATCTTGTAGCGTGAGTGCCGTGGCCCGGAGCGTTTACCTGACCAGTGTCGGCTCGGGCGGGGGGAAGTCGACAATCGCCCTCGGCCTCGCCGAGTTGTTGTCCCGGCAGGTCGGCGGGATCGGTGTGTTCCGTCCGCTTGTCGCGCAGGATCGTCCCGATCCGATCCTCACCCTGCTCAGCGAGCGTTACCGGGTGGGGCTGCCGGTGGCGGACCTGCACGGCACCACGTACGCCGAGGCCACCGCCCTGGTCGCCGACGGCCGCCGGGAGGAACTGATCTCCCGGATCGTCGAGCGCTACCGGGATCTGGAGCGGCGGTTCGCCGCCATGGTCGTGGTCGGCAGTGACTTCGCCGCCGCCGGTGACACCGCCGGCCCGCGCGAACTGGCCTTCAATGCCCGGCTGGCCACGGAGTTCGGCAGCGTGGTGGTACCGGTGGTCGACGGCTACGGACAGCAGCCGTCGGCGATCGCCGCCGCCGCCCGGGGTGCCTACCACGACCTCGCCGACCTCGGCGCGACAGTGCTCGCGGTGCTGGCCAACCGGGTTCCCGGGGCGATGGCGCTGCCCCGGCTGCCGGTCCCCGCGTACGCCATTCCGGAGGTGCCGAGCGTGTCCGCGCCGACGGTGGCGGAGGTGGCGGGGGCACTGGGTGCCACGTTGCTTGCCGGTGACGAGACGGCGCTCGCCCGCGACGTGCTCGACTACGTCGTCGGTGCGGCCCACGTGCCGACCCTGCTGGAGCACCTGACCGAGGGCGCGCTGCTGATCATGCCGGGTGACCGGGACGACCTGCTGGTGGCGGCGAGCGCCGCACACGTCGCCGGTCAGGTGTCGCTGGCCGGGTTGGTGCTCACCCTCGGGGTGCCGCCCGACCCCCGGGCGATGCGTCTGGTGGAGGCGCTGAACGCCCGGCTCGCGGTGTTGTCGGTGACCAGCGACAGCTACCACACGGTGGCCGCGTCGAGCCGGATCGAGGGCCGGCCCAGCGCCGGGAACCCACGGAAGGTGGAGGCCGCGCTCGGCGCCTTCGAGGCGCACGTGGACACCGTCGAGCTGGCCGGCCGGCTCCGGGTCAGCCGTTCCGCGCGGGTCACCCCGCTGATGTTCGAGTACGACCTGATCGACCGCGCCCGCGCCCGACGGCGGCACCTGGTGCTGCCCGAGGGGACCGAGGAACGGATCCTGCGCGCCACCGAGATCCTGTTGCGTCGGGGGGTGGCCGACCTGACTCTGCTCGGCCGCCCCGAGGAGATCGCCCGGCGCGCCCGGGAGTTGGGTGTGGACATCGGCGAGGCCCGGGTGGTGGACCCGGCGAGCAGCCCGTGGCGCGACGAGTTCGCCGAGGCGTACGCGAAGCTGCGCGCGCACCGGGGGGTCACCGCCGAACTGGCGCACGACATCGTCGCGCAACCGAACTACTTCGGCACCATGATGGTGTGGGCGGGCCACGCCGACGGCATGGTTTCCGGCGCCACGCACACCACTGCGGCGACCATCCGCCCGGCCTTCGAGATCGTCAAGACCATGCCGGAGGTCTCCGTCGCCTCCAGCGTCTTCTTCATGCTGCTCGCCGACCGGGTGCTGGTCTACGGCGACTGCGCGGTCAACCGGGATCCGGACGCCGCCCAGCTCGCCGACATCGCCATCTCCTCGGCGGACACGGCGGCCCGCTTCGGCATCGAGCCCCGGGTGGCGATGCTGTCGTACTCGACAGGTAGTTCTGGCGCGGGCGAGGACGTGGAGAAGGTCGCGGCGGCCACCGCGCTGGTCCGCCAGCGCCGGCCCGAACTGGCCGTCGAGGGGCCGATCCAGTACGACGCGGCCATCGATCCGGCCGTGGCGGCGACCAAACTGCCGGGCAGCGCCGTCGCCGGTCGCGCGACGGTCTTCATCTTCCCCGACCTGAACACCGGCAACAACACCTACAAGGCGGTGCAGCGCTCCGCCGGAGCGGTGGCCGTCGGGCCGGTCATGCAGGGTCTGCGCCGGCCGGTCAATGATCTCTCCCGGGGGGCCACCGTGCCGGACATCGTCAACACCGTGGCGATCACCGCCATCCAGGCCGCCGCACTCAGCGAGGTGCCCCGGTGAGCAAGGTGCTGGTGCTCAACAGCGGGTCGTCATCGATCAAGTACCGGCTGTACGACGGCGACCGGGTACTGGACAAGGGCACCGTCGAACGGATCGGTGAACCCGGCGGTGGGCCTCGCGACCACGCCGGCGCGATCCGGCAGTTCCTGAACGAGCTGGACCTGACCGACCTCGCAGTCGTGGGTCACCGGGTGGTGCACGGCGGCCGGAGATTCACCGCGCCGACGCTTGTCGACGACGCCGTGCTGGCCGCCATCACCGACCTGGTGCCGCTGGCACCCCTGCACAACCCGGCGAACCTCGCCGGCATCGAGGTGGCCCGCCAGGCCCTCCCGGGAGTGCCGCAGGTCGCCGTCTTCGACACCGCGTTCCACCACACGCTGCCCGACTCCGCAGCCACGTACGCGATCGACCGCGACGTCGCGCAGCGGTACGGAATCCGGCGGTACGGCTTCCACGGCACCTCCCACGCGTACGTGTCCCGGCGCACGGCGGAACTGCTGGACCGCCCGTACGAGGAGATCAACACGATCACGCTGCACCTGGGCAACGGCGCCAGCGCGTGCGCGGTGGCCGGCGGACGAAGCGTCGCCACCTCGATGGGCATGTCGCCGCTGGAGGGCCTGGTGATGGGCACCCGCAGTGGTGATCTCGACCCGACGATCGTGTTCCACCTGCGCCGCGAGGGCGGGTTGGGCGTCGACGAGATCGACGACCTGCTGAACCACCGCAGTGGCCTGCTCGGGCTGAGCGGGGTCAACGACGTACGCGAACTGCTCGCCCGGCGGGCGGCCGGCGACGGCGCCGCGGCGTTGGCCTTCGACGTCTACTGCCGCCGGATCACCGGCTACGTGGGCGCGTACTACGCGCTGCTCGGCCGGGTGGACGCGGTCACCTTCACCGCTGGCGTCGGCGAGCACGCGGCACCGGTACGCGCGGCGGCACTGACCGGACTGGACCGGCTCGGCATCACCGTCGACCCGGACCGCAACGCGGGCAGCGGCGACCGGCTCATCTCGCCGGACGGCGCGGAGGTCGCCGTCTGCGTCATCGGCACCGACGAGGAGCGGGAGATAGCCCGGGCCGCCCGGGCGGTGGTCACGGCCGCCGGCTGACAACGGCGGCTGGCCGGCGTTCGTACCGGCGGACCCGGAACCCGGACTGTCTGCCAGCGCCCGGGCGGGAGCCCTGGACGCCGGGCGGTGGCAGCCGGCGCGCGGCAGCCCACGGCGTCGGCCCGGCGAGCCGACCCGGTCAGCCGAAGGCGAGCCAGGTGGCGAGGGCGAGCAGCACGGCGGCGACCACGGCCGCCCCGATGATCAGACCGGTGCGGGACGCCGCCTCGGCCGGAGCAGCCTCCGGGTTGGCGAAGGCGCGAAACGCCTCGGTGTTGCCGCTCGGGTCGGTGTAGTTCTCAGCCATGCCGGGAACCTTAGCGAAACCGGTCCAGCCGCAGTGCCCGGTACACCGGTACGCGCCGCCGGGGCCGGCACCGGCCGACCGCACCCCGACAGATGCCCTGGCCATCTACCGTGATGCCGTGAAGATCAGGCGGCGACTGACCGCACCGACGGCGTTGCTGACGGTGTGCCTGATGGCGTGGCTGACCGGTTGCGCGACGCCGGGCGAGACGGCGGCCCAGCCGATGTCGACCCGACCGGCACCCCGGGTGCCGTACGCGGTAGGTGTCCGAACGCTCACCGTCGACCCGGATTCGGCGCGTCCCTTGCCGGTCACCGTGTGGTATCCGGCGCAGGGCACCCGGGTGGCCGACGGGCGGTTCCCCGTGGTCGTCTACAGCCACGGCCTTGGCAGTCTCCCGGAGTTGCACTCCGGGCTGACGGCCCGGTGGGCTGCCGCCGGCTTCGTGGTGGCCGCGCCCACCTACCCGCACACCCGCCGGGGCGCGGCCCGGTTCTCCCGGGCCGACGTCCGCCATCAGCCGGCGGACGGCTGGCGCCTGATCCGGTACCTGGTCCGACTTGACGGTCGTACCGACGATCCGCTCGCCGGCCATCTCGACCTGCACCGGGTGGCCGCCGCCGGCCACTCGGCCGGCGGCTTCACCACGGCCGGCATGTTCACCGCGGGACATCCGACCCGGCTGCGGGCCGGCATCGTGATCGCCGGTGGCGGGATGGCGGGCAGCTTTGCGGGGGCACCCGCCCCCATGCTCTTCGTGCACGGCACCGCCGATCCGGTGGTCCCGATGAGTGTCGGCCAGGCCGCCTACCGCCGTACGCCGGGCCCGGCCGCCTTCCTGAGTCTGCTCGGGCAGGGGCATGGTGAGTATCTGACCCCCGGCCGGCCGGGCTTCGCCCAGGTGCTCGGTGCCACAACCGATTTTCTGCGGTCGACCCTCTACGGCGACCGGGAGGCCGCCCGCCGGCTGCCCACCCGCGCCCTCCTCCCCACAGTCACCACCTTCGAGACCCGCCCACCGCCCTAGACCCCCCGCGATCTTGCACTTCTTGTCTCGACAATCATCATCAAAACCGACATTTGCCCGACCGGAAGTGCAAGATCGACGCGACCGGAACGACGGTGTCGGAGATCGGGCCGGGCACAATCGGAGTCATGTCCCGTCGCGCCGCCTCCGTTCTGGTCGCCACAAGCCTCTTCGCCAGCGCTCTGGTCGGGTGTTCCACCGACCGTGAACCCAGCGAGGGGGCGGGTGCGCCGACACCACAGGCCACCGCCTCTGCCGCGCCGTCCGCACCGGCGATCCCCGCCGGCAGCGCCCCGGAGGACACCTTCGCGCTCGGCGTCCGGCAACTGAAGCTGAACCGCGACGGCGACCGGCCGCTGCCGGTGACAGTCTGGTACCCGGCGGCCGGCCGGGCCGGCGGGAAGCCGGCCAGCGGTGCTGACGCCGCCGACGGGAAGTTTCCCGTGATCATGTTCAGCCACGGCCTCGGTGGCCGTCCCGCCGACTACGAGGCGCTGCTGACCCGGTGGGCCTCGGCCGGTTTCGTGGTCGCCGCACCGACCTTCCCGAAAACCTCCCGCGGCGGCGACGACAACAACGTGCTCGACGTGCTCAACCAGCCGGCCGACGTGTCGTACGCGCTGACCCGGGTGCTCGCCCTCGACGCCCGTGACGGTGACCCGCTACGCGGGCGGTTGGCTACCGACCGGGTGGCCGCCGCCGGCCACTCGGCAGGTGCGGTGACCACCATCGGGCTGTTCACCGCCGGCCGCGACGAGCGGCTGGCGGCCGGAATCGTCTTCGCCGGCACCGCCCTCGGGGTGGGCACCGCGTTCGCCGGTGCCGCCGCCCCGCAGCTGTTCGTGCACGGCGAGGCCGACGAGGTGGTGCAGTACGCCGCCGGCAAGGCCGTGTACGACAAGGTGCCGTGGCCGAAGGCGATGCTGAGCCTGCCCGACGGCGACCACGGCCGCGCCCTGCTGCGCGGCGAGGGTGTCCCGCTACGGGTGGTCGCCGACACCACCACCGAGTTCCTGCGGTGGACGCTCTACGGCGACGCCGAAGCCCGGAAGCGCATCCCCACCGCGGCCTCCCGCGACGACGTCGCCACCCTGGACGACAACCTGTGAGCGACCGCCTCACCCGGCCGGCGCGGCGACACCCTCCGTCGGCGGCACGGATCCTGGCGGTCCCGGTCTCACGCGGTGTGGTCGACGACCACCTTGCCGAAGACGTCTCCGGAGTGCAGGCGAGCGAAGGCGTCGCCGACGCGGCTGAACGGCACGACGCTGTCCACCACCGGGCGCACCCCCCGTTCGGCGCAGAACGTCAACAGGGCGGCCAACTCGTCCGGGGTACCCATCGAGGTGCCCAGGATCTCCAGCTGCATGGCGAAGACCCGGCGCAGGTTGACGGTCGGCTCGTGGCCGGCGGTCGCACCGGAGACCACGATCCGGGCACCCAGGGCGGCCGACTTCAACGAGTGGTCGAAGGTGGCCGCACCGACCGTCTCGATCACCACATCGACCCGCTCGGGCAGCCGCGCGCCAGGTTCCAGGGCGGTCGCGCCCAGCCCGGCGATACGGTCACGCTTCGCGGCGTCGCGGCTGGTCGCGTACACCCGCTTGCCCATCGCGGCGGCCAGCGCGACGGCCGCGGTGGCCACGCCACCCCCGGCGCCCTGGACCAGGACGGCCTCGGCGTCGTCGACCCGGCCCTTGGTGGTGAGCATCCGCCAGGCCGTCAACCAGGCCGTCGGCAGGCACGCCGCGTCGGTCGCCGAAAGCCCCGCCGGCAACGGCAGCAGGTTCCACCGGGGTACGGCCACCCGCTCCGCCAGCGTGCCGGGGAAGTGCTCGGAGAGGATGGACATTCCGCGCGGGTCGCCCGGAGTCGGCACCACGGGGTAGACGACCACCTCGTTGCCGTCCGGGTCCACTCCGGCCGCGTCGCAGCCGAGGATCATCGGCAGCTGTTCGGCACGGAGCCCGACGCCGCGCAGTGACCAGAGGTCGTGATGGTTTAGCGAGCTGGCCGTGACGCGCAGCGTCACCCAGTCGTCGTCGGGCAGGCTCGGCTCGGGTTGCTCACCGACGGTGAGCGCGGCGAGCGGGTCGGCGTCGTCGAATCGGGAGGCGAAGGCGGCACGCATGATCCGCACCGTAACAAGCTGAGCGCCCGTTAAGAAGGGCCCTGTCCGTGCGTGGGCAGGGCCCTTCTCACACCTCAGGCGCGAGCCACGCCGTCCCGGCGGGCCGCCTCGGCGACCGCGTCGGCCACCGCCGGCGCCACCCGTGGGTCGAGCGGCGAGGGCACGATGGCGTCGGGCGTGAGCGCCTCGGCCACCACGGAGGCGATCGCGTCGGCCGCGGCGACCTTCATGGCGTCGGTGATCCGGGAGGCCCGGGCCTCGAGGGCCCCCCGGAACACGCCCGGGAAGGCCAACACGTTGTTGATCTGATTCGGGTAGTCGCTGCGACCGGTGGCGACCACCGCGACATGCCGGGCGGCCACCTCCGGGTCCACCTCCGGGGTGGGGTTGGCCAGCGCGAACACGATGCCACCCGGGGCCATGCCGGCCACCGCCCGCTCGGGGATCAGCCCGCCGGAGACCCCGATCAGCACGTCGGCGTCGCGCAGCGCCTCGGTGACGTCGCCCTGCCGGCCGTCGGCGTTCGTCAGCTCGGCGAGTTCGGCCTTCGTCCCGGTGAGGCCGGTGCGCTGCCGGGAGATGATGCCCCGGGAGTCGCAGACCACCACGCGCTCCGGGTCCACGCCGCCGGCCACCAGCATCCTGGTCACCGCCACACCGGCCGCCCCCGCGCCGCTCACGGCCACCCGCAGGTCGCCGAGCTTGCGGTTGAGCAGCGTCGCGGCGTTGCGCAACGCGGCCAGCACGACGATCGCGGTGCCGTGCTGATCGTCGTGGAAGACGGGGATGTCCAGCGCCTCGTCGAGCCGCCGCTCCACCTCGAAGCACCGGGGTGCGCTGATGTCCTCCAGGTTGATGCCACCGAACGACGGCGCGAGCGCGGTGACCACCGCGACGATCTCGTCGACGTCCTGAGTGGCCAGGCAGACCGGTACCGCGTCGACCCCGCCGAACTGCTTGAACAGTACGGCCTTGCCCTCCATCACCGGCAGCGCGGCGCTCGGTCCGATGTTGCCGAGACCGAGTACGGCCGAGCCGTCGGTGACGACCGCGACGGCGCGCGAGGCCCAGGTGTAGTCGTGGGCGAGGGCCGGGTCGGCGGCGATCGCCTCGCAGACCCGGGCCACACCCGGGGTGTACGCGAGGGAGAGGTCGTCCCGGCTGGTCAGCGGCACGGTCGAGACGACGGCCATCTTGCCGCCCCGGTGCAGTTGGAAGACGGGATCAGCAGGGTCCACGGTGGACGAAGACATGGTGACTCCAGAATGATCGAGCAGCTGGGCCGGCCGGTCGGGCGCACGGTGAGGCGAGCGAGCGGCGGCGGTGCGGGGGGTCACCCGGGCACTTCCGAGCATAGTCACGCCCCGGGGTCCAGTATGTGAGCAGGTTCATAACGGTCTTGGCGGCACCCGGCCCGGCCGTGGCCAGTACCGGGCCAGCACCCGGCCCTGCACGTCAGCCACGCCGTACGCCCGGGAGTCGTCGGTGACCAGGTCGTTGTCCCCGGACAGCCACCAGCCACCGTCGACGGGGCGGACCGCGCGTTTGACCACCAGCAGGTCGGGTCGGCTGCGGAACACCGCGATCACCACGTCACCGGGTCGGATCCCCCGGCCACCCCGGCGTACCAGCACCGCGTCACCGTGGCGCAGCGTGGGTGACATGGAGGGACCGGTCACCAGCACGGCCGACAGTTGCCACCGCAGCCGGGGTGCGGGCACGGGTTTCACCTCCAGCGGCCTCGGGGACCACCGTCCAGGAGTAATGTCGTCTTGGATCATCGCAAACTTCCCATGGAGGATCCCGATGCGACTTCCACGCATCCTTACGCCCCGCGTGAGCGCCAGTGCCCACTGCGACCTGCCCTGCGGCGTCTACGACCCCGCGCAGGCCCGCATCGAGGCCGAGTCGGTGAAAATGATCTGCGAGAAGTACCAGGCCAACACCGATCCGGAGTTCCGCACCAGGGCCATCCTGATCAAGGAGCAGCGGGCCGACCTGGTCAAGCACCACCTCTGGGTGCTGTGGACCGACTACTTCAAGCCGCCGCACTTCGAGAAGTACCCGCACCTGCACCAGCTGTTCAACGAGGCCACCAAGCTGGCCGGTGCCGCCGGTGCCAAGGGCGCCACCGACCCCACCAAGGCGGACGAACTGCTCCAGAAGATCGACGAGATCTCCAAGATCTTCTGGGAGACCAAGCAGGCCTGATGCCGCAGGCGCGCTGAAGCCGGTTCATCGTGCTCGGCGGTCGGCGTGTCCCGTTGCGGACGCGCCGACCGCCGACGCGTTGTGGCCCCTCGCTTCCCGTCCCGGCGATGCTGTCCGGTCCACCGATGCCGTCCGGCCGCCGCGCTGACCGTCATCAACCGCGCGGCGGCCCGAGCGGGTAGAGTCCCCGACCGGGGGGATGAGTGGTGACTCAACTGACCGGCCAGCCGACGACCGATGACGACATCGTGCACCTCACCGTGCCCGCGGACGGCGGATACCTGAGCGTTCTGCGTACCGCCACCGCCGGCCTCGCGGCCCGCCTCCAGTTCGCCCTGGACGAGATCGAGGATCTGCGCATCGCCGTCGACGAGGCGTGCGCGATGCTGCTCGCCATCGCCGCGCGGGATGCCGAACTGGACTGCCGCTTCTCGGTCACCGAGGACGCACTGACCGTCGAGGTGACAGTGCCGACGATGCCCGGCGCCCGGCTGCCGGCGGAGTCGTCGTTCGCGTGGAAGGTGCTCACCGCGCTGACCACGTCGGCGGGTGCCAGAGCGGCCGACGGCCGGGCGACCATCTCGCTGCTCACCCGGCGCGCCTCCGGCTGGTGACCCGGCCCGGTTCGGCTCACTGACCGGGCGCGCGGGTCAGCTCACTCGAAGCCCAGCGCGCGGGTGGTCGGCGGGCTCACCAGCAACCAGGTCACCCCGACGCCGAGGGCGATCAGCGGTACGCCGAGCCAGCCGAGCCCGCCCTGGATCATGAACCAGCCGATCGGCAGCAGCATGAGTTGGAGCACGATGGCCGGCGCGCGGGCACCGGACCGCCGCCGGAGCAAGGCACCGCCCAGCACCCAGAGGACGACCGCGACACCGATGGCGAAGGCCGTCACCAGCAGCGCCGACGTCAGGTCGGTGGTGGTGGCGGTCAGGTCGGCGAAGATCAGCCAGGCGGCGACCAGCCCGACCGCGACCGCCTGACCGCGCAGCAGCCGGACCGCCCAACGGAGCGTGACGGGGGTCGGGTCGGAGTCGATTGTCACGCGGTCACGATACCGGTGCCGGCGCGGAGTATTGTGCCGCCCATGCGGGCCGTCCTGCTGGTCAATCCGAAGGCCACCACCACCAGTGAGCGCGCGCGTGACGTGCTCGTCCGAGCGCTGCGCAGTGAGGTCGACCTCTCCGTGCGCTACACCCGCCAGCGCGGCCACGCGACCACGCTGGCCCGGGAGGCCGCCGAGGAAGGTGTCGACGCCGTGGTCACCCTGGGTGGCGACGGCACGGTGAACGAGGTGGTCAACGGGCTGATGACGGCGACCACCGCGGGTGGTGCCGAGCCGACCGCCGACCGGTTGCCGGCCCTGGCCACCGTCCCGGGCGGCTCGACGAACGTCTTCGCCCGGTCGCTCGGCCTGCCCCGGGAGTGGCCTGAGGGCGCCAGCATGATCCTGGAGGGCCTGCGGCTGGGCCGGCACCGCACGATCGGTCTGGGCCTGGCCGACGACCGCTACTTCACCTTCTGCGCCGGCTTCGGGCTCGACGCGTCGGTGATCCACCGGGTCGAGGAAGCTCGCCGCCGGGGACGTGTCTCCTCCCCCTCGCTCTACTTCCGGGCGTTCACCGCGCAGTTCCTGTTGGGCAACGAGCGACGGCATCCGGCGATCCAGCTGGAGCGCCCGGGCGAGGTGACCGAGGGCGAGCTGGCCACGATCATCGTGCAGAACACCGCGCCGTGGACGTACGTCGGGGATCGGGAGGTCAACCCGAACCCGGAGGCGTCGTTCGACCTCGGCCTCGATGTGATGGCCCTGCGCCAGCTCGGCGTTGCCAGTACGACACGCACCGTGACGCAATTCTTCTCTTCGACACCCGATCCGCGCGGTCGCAAGGTGCTGCGGCTGCACGACGTGGCCGAGTTCACGCTGGTCGCGAGCCGTCCGCAGGCGTTTCAGCTCGATGGCGACTATCTTGGCGAGCGGGAAAAAGTCAGATTCACCTCCGTTCCCGCCGCACTCAGAGTAATCTGTTAGGTCTCCGGTACCACCGGGGTGCGGTAGCCGGCGTCACCCCCGACGCAACGGCTGCGACACCCGGGACGGATGCCGGAAATGTCAGCAATGTGCGGCGGACTGTACTATATTGATCCTCGACTGTGATACGCCGGGTAGCCGGAGAGATCTGGAACCCGGACAAATGGGTTGTGGGCTTGCTCACCGTCCGGAGTTTTTCCGAGCGCCACCCTTGACATCGTGTGAGTTCGTGAAAGTATTCACAAGCGAACTTGAGTTACCGGGACATTGCCTGGACGTGCTCGGCGAGTAGAGCTTTTCCAGCAGGCCCCGGGGAGCCAACAGCCTGCTCACGCACTGCCGAAATGGCGGACGCGAACCGTCACCATCGGCAATGCGGATGCATATAGGAAAAGCACCAAGAAGCAACATCTGCCACCCATCCAGAATGAGGAGTGTTGCCGCCATGGACTGGCGTCACCATGCTGTCTGCCGCGACGAGGACCCGGAGCTGTTCTTCCCGATCGGGACGTCCGGTCCGGCTCTCCTGCAGGTCGAGCAGGCCAAGGCCGTCTGCCGGCGCTGCTCCGTGACCGACCAGTGCCTGCAGTGGGCGCTGGAATCCGGTCAGGACGCTGGCGTCTGGGGCGGGATGAGCGAGGAGGAGCGGCGCGCTGTCAAGCGTCGCGGCGGCCTCCGGGTGCTGCGCGCTCACTCCGCCTGACCACCACACACGTACGAAGCGAGACGCCCCGGCCGGCTCAGCCCGCCGGGGCGTTCTGCTGTCCATCCCGGGCCCGCCTCCATGATCCAGGCGCATTCCCGGATGGACCGCAGGACTGAGGGCGCGCCGCAGTTGAGATTGCGCGGACACGGGGAGTCAGGGGCGGGCGGGCGTGGGGGTCACCCGGCGGAGGATCAGGTCCACCAGGTCCGGTGCGTCGGTCAGCGGAGAGGCCACGGCGACCGCGCCGGCATCTCGTGCGGACGCCGCCACCGAGTCGTGGAACAACCCGGGGGCCAGGAAGTAGGCCGCCACGGCCACCCGTCGCGCGCCGGCCGCCCGCAGCCGGGTCACCGCCGCACCGGCGTCCGGGGGTGCCGCCGAGGCGTACGACACCCGGGTCGGGATGTTCAGGGCCGCGCCCAACGCGGCGGCCACCCGGCCGACGGACCCGCGTGCCGCGGCGTCACGCGTACCCGCGGCGGCCAGCACCACCGCGTCGTACCGGCCCGGCTGCGCCTCGCCCAGCCGCCGCCGCAACCCGGCCAGCAGCGCCGGGTCCACCTCGCCGCCCACCGGCCCGAGCACGTCGGTGATCCGCACCCCGATCGACTGGTCGTCCTGCTGGGCGGCCGCCACCGCCGCCGGGATGTCGACCCGGCGGTGGTACGCGGCCGTCAGCAGCAACGGCACCAGGACCGCCCGGGAGTAGCCGGCGGCGGCCAGCCCGCGCAGTGCCTCCGTCGGCCCGGGCTCGGTGTGGTCGAGCCAGCTCGCCACCACCGGTGTACCCGGGCGAGCGGCGGCGACCGCCCGGGCGAGGGCCCTGGTCGCCTCGGCAGCGCGCGGATCGCGACTGCCGTGGGCGACCAGCAGCAGCGGATCGTCGTCCGGCCCGGGCGCGCCGGGGTCGGCCGGGTCGACAGCCGGGCCGACGCCTCCGGTCAGACGTGCAGCCCGCACTCGGTCTTCTCGAACATCGCCCAGCGACCGGCCCGTGGATCCTCACCGGCCCCGGTCCGCCGGGTGCACGGCCAGCAGCCGATCGAGCCGTATCCGCGTCGGAACAGCTCGTTGACCGGCACGTTCCACCGCGCGATGTACGCGTCCACGTCCGCCTGCGTCCAGGCCGCGATCGGGTTGACCTTCACCTTGCCCCGACGCTCGTCGAAGGTGACCACCGGCGTGTTGGCACGGGTCGGCGACTCGTCGCGGCGCAGGCCGGCGGCCCACGCGTCGTAGCCGGTCAGCGCCCGTTCCAACGGCTCCACCTTGCGCAGCTGGCAGCATTCGTCAGGTGACCTGTTGAACAGCCGAGGTCCGTACTCACCGTCCTGTTGACCGACGGTCAGGCGCGGCCGGATGGACCGGACGTTCACCGGCAGCGTGCGGGCCACCTCGTCGCGGACGGCGAGGGTCTCCGGGAAGTGCAGCCCGGTGTCGAGAAAGACCACGTCCACCCCCGGTGCGACCCGGGAGACCAGATGGGCGAGGACGGCGTCGGCCATCGAACTTGTCACGCAGAACCGGGCCCCGAAGGTTTCCGCAGCCCACCGCGCGATCTCCAGGGCGGGCGCGCCCTCCAGTTCCCTACCGGCCCGGGTGGCCAGCGTCCGCAGCTCGTCACGGTCCCGGCGGGACGGATCGGCGGTGGCCGTGGCACCGGTGCCGACCAGGCCGAGACCGGCGGCGGAGACCAGGGCGCTCATCGGTTCACCGCCCGGGAGAGCAGGCCGGTGAAACGGACCGTGAAGACCCGGGCGCAGGCGTGGCACTCCCACGCGCCGTGCCCGGTCTCACTCGGCCGCAGATCCTCCTCGCCGCAGTACGGGCAGTACAGCGGCACGGAACGAGTTGCACCACTCATCGCAGTTCCTCCTCGTCGACCCGAATAACCCAGTTGGCGAACGTCTCACCCTCGGTCCGGCCGGCCAGGTAGCGCACGGCCAGCCGCTCGACGTAGCCGGGCAGCTCCTCGGCTGTCGTCTTCAGGCCACGCAGCTTGCGGCCGAAGCCGGCGGTGCGCCCCTCGGCCATGCCGAGCCCGCCGCCCAGATGCACCTGGAAGCCCTCCACCTGACGGCCGTCCGGCCCGGTCACCAGCTGCCCCTTGAGGCCGATGTCCGCCACCTGGGTGCGGGCGCAGGCGTTGGGGCAGCCGTTGATGTGGATGGAGATGTCCGCGTCGAAGTCGCGCAGTCGCTGCTCCAACCGGGCCACCAGTTCCTCGCCGCGCGCCTTGGTCTCGACGATGGCGAGCTTGCAGTACTCGATACCGGTGCAGGCCATCGTGCCGCGCCGCCAGGCCGACGGCTGGGCCTCCAGGCCGATCTCGCGCAGGCCCGCGACGAGCGACTCCGTCCGCTCCGGCGGCACGTCGAGCACCAGCAGCTTCTGGTACGGGGTGAGTCGCACCCGGTCGCTGCCATGCGCCTCGACCACGTCCGCGAGCTGGGCGAGCTGGGTTCCGGAGACCCGACCGACCACCGGGGCGGCACCCACGTAGTTGCGGCCGTCACGCTGCCGGTGCACGCCGATGTGATCGATCGGCCGCTCCGGCAGCTCCGGGGCGGGACCGTCGAGCAGCGTCCGGCCGAGGTACTCCTTCTCCAGCACCTCACGGAACTTCGCCACGCCCCAGTCGGCGACCAGGAACTTCAACCGGGCCCGGTGGCGCAGCCGGCGGTAGCCGTAGTCGCGGAAGATGCCCACCACGCCGGCCCAGACGTCGGGGACCTCGGACAGCGGCACCCAGGCGCCGAGCCGCTGGGCCAGCATCGGGTTCGTGGACAGGCCCCCGCCGACCCAGAGGTCGAAGCCCGGGCCGTGCTCGGGGTGATCGACACCGAGGAAGGCGATGTCGTTCGCCTCGTACGGGGTGTCCACCAGCCAGGAGATCGACGACTTGAACTTGCGCGGCAGGTTGGAGAACTGCTTGTCGCCGACGTACCGCTTGACGATCTCGTCGATGGCGGGCGTGGGGTCGATCCGTTCGGCCTCGGCCACCCCGGCCACCGGGCTGCCCAGCACGATCCGGGGACAGTCACCGCACGCCTCGGTGGTCTGCAACCCGACCGACTCCAGCCGCCGCCAGATCTCCGGCATGTCCTCGACCCGGATCCAGTGGTACTGGATGTTCTGCCGGTCGGTGATGTCCGCGGTGTCCCGGGCGAACTCCCGCGAGATCTCGGCGATCGTCCGCAGCTGCGTCAGGTCGAGCTGGCCGCCGTCGACGCGTACCCGGAGCATGAAGAACTCGTCCTCAAGCTCGTGCGGCTCCAGTACGGCGGTACGCCCGCCGTCGATGCCCGCCTTCCGCTGGGTGTACAGGCCCCACCACCGGAACCGTCCGCGCAGGTCCTGGGGATCGATGGAGGCGAAACCACGGTGGGCGTAGATGTTCTCGATGCGGGCCCGCACGTTCAGCGGATCGTCGTCCTTCTTGATCCGCTCATTGGGGTTGAGGGGCTCCCGGTGCCCGAGCGCCCACTGACCCTCGCCACGGGGGCGCCGGGGCGCCCGCGGTGGGCGGGCCGGAATCTCGCTGACTGCCATCGCGGCGTCCTCCGTTGTCTGCTGCGCCTCGGTGGGGCTGAGCGGGCGCGACGACCGGTTCCCGGAGGGACCGTGGACAGCGATGTCTCTGCACGGCCGGCGCGCTGCGTGCCCGAGGCAGGGATGGTCGGGCGTCGTCAGTGAGCCGGACAGATGGCGCTGCGCACGCGGCCGTAATCGACGTGGCGTCGAGCCACGAAGCGGCGCACGACAGCGGCAGTCATGAACGTCATGCTGCCACACCCCGGGCGGGGCAGCCAATGACCACGTGCCCGATCCCACATCACGGGCGGTCGCTGCCGGCTGCTACGAGCGTCACCGTGTGGCAGGCTCGCGATGTGGGTGATTTGTCCGATAGGTCGATTCCGATGGCCGGGATCGGCGTCCGGCTGAGCGGCGGGCGCCTGCGCTCGGTACCGGTGTGGCTGGTGCCGGCGACCGTCACCCTGCTGGTGACGCTTGTGGGCCTGGACACCGCCCAGCCGTGGCGCGACGAGCTGGCGACCTGGAGTGCCGCCACCCGGGGACTGACCGGCCTGTTCCGGCTGGCCGGCACCATCGACGCCGCCGCCGGCCCCTACTACCTGCTCATGCACGCCTGGCTGGCGGCGACCGGCGATTCGGTGGCCGCACTGCGGCTACCCTCCGCACTGGCCATGGCGGCGGCCGCCGGGCTGACCGCCGTCCTCGGGCAGCGACTGTGGGACACCCGCGTCGGCACCCTCGCCGGCCTGCTGTTCGCGGTGCTCCCCGGCACCTCCCGGTACGGACAGGAAGCGCGGCCGTACGCCCTGGCCAGCGCGCTCGCCGTGCTGAGCACGCTGCTGCTTGTCGACGCGGTGCGGCGGCCCGCTCGACGACGCTGGCTCGGCTACGCGGCGGCGACCACCGCTCTCGGGCTCACCCACCTGGTCGCCCTCACCCTGCTCGCCGCCCACGCGATCGCCGTGCTGACCGCGACCAGGGCCACCCGGACCGGCCCCGGTTCCGATGGCCGGGGTGACGGATCGAACGGTGGCGGGAAGTGGCAGTCACCGGCGCCGGGCCGGTTGGTCGGGTACTGGTTGGCCGCTCTGGTGCCGGTGGCGGTGGCGGTGGTGCCGCTGGCCCTGCTGGCCCGAGGGCAGCGCGCCCGGCAGCTCGACTGGGTGGACGCCGCCAGCCCCGGTGACCTGGCGGCGCTGGCCGGCGGGGTGGCGCAGAGCAGCGTGGTCGGCGGGGTACTGCTCGGACTCGCCGCGCTCGGCGCGGCCCGGGCGGGCCGCCGAGGACTGCTGCCGGTGAGTTGCGTCCTGCTGCCGGTGCTGCTGCTCTTCCTGGCCGGGCTCGCCGTCCCCCTGTGGGTACCCCGCTACCTGGTCTTCGTGGTGCCCTTCGGCTGCCTGTTGGCCGGCGCCGCGCTCGCCGCCGCCCGGGTACCCGCCGCGCTGGCGGTGGTGGCCCTGACCGGCCTGCTCGGCCTGCCCGACCAGGCTGCCCTGCGCCGCACCCACGAGTGGCCGCGCAGTGCGACTGTGGACTACCGGGCGGTGGCCGAGGTCGTCGCGGACGGCCGGCGACCCGGTGACGCGGTGGTCTACTCACCCCGGGACAGCTGGCTCTTCCTCGACCTCGGCCTGCGTTATCACCTCGGCGGTCAGACCCCGCAGGACGCGCTGCTGGTCGAGGGACAGGACCGCCGGGGTGACCTGTGGGCCGCCGAGTGCGACAGCCCGGCGGAGTGCCTGACCGGGGTCGAACGGGTCTGGCTGGTGCTGGCCGGGCGGCGGGCCGATCCGCTGGCC
This sequence comes from Micromonospora sp. NPDC049891, assembly GCF_040660295.1. NCBI lineage: Bacteria > Bacillati > Actinomycetota > Actinomycetes > Micromonosporales > Micromonosporaceae > Micromonospora > Micromonospora sp. NPDC049891. The sequence continues at coordinate 159,381 of NZ_JBFAML010000006.1, read as the reverse complement.
GCCGTGCCCGGCGCCAAGGGGGACGCGCTACGCGACCGCTTCGCGGTGACCCAGGTGTGGCCGCGCCCCGGCATCACCCTCGCCCTGCTGACCCGGCACGGCTGACCGTCGGCGGGCTGCTCAGGTCCCGGATCACCCGCCGCCGCGCCCCTCGGGGGCGCTTCGCGCCAGCGGGACGGCCAGAAACGCCTCGGTGCCACCGTCGGCGCCGGGGCGCAACTCGATGGTGCCGCGCAGTTCGCCGGTGACGAGCGCCCGGACGATCTGCAACCCGAGCTTGGCGCCGCCCTCGGCGTCGAACCCCGCCGGCAGGCCCCGGCCGTTGTCCGCGACGGTGACGTTCAGCATCCGGCGGAGCCGGTGAGCCGAGACCACCACTTCGGGTTTCGCCGGCCCGGTGGTCACCGGGGCGTCGTCGTCGGCCGGTGGGAAGCCGTGTTCGACGGCGTTGAGCAGCAACTCGTTGAGCACCATCACCAGCGAGGTGGCGATCTCGGCCGGCAGCACGCCGAAGGTGCCGGTACGGCGCATCGCGACGGTCACCTCGGTCGCCGCCACCTCGGTCGCCGCGTTGGCCACCCGGTCGACGATCCCGTCGAACTCCACCGCCTCGTCGCTGGACATGGCGAGCGTCTCGTGCACCAACGCGATCGACGCGACCCGGCGTACGGACTCCTCCAGGGCCACCCGCGCCTCGGGCATGGACACCCGGCGGGCCTGTAGGCGCAGCAGCGCCGCCACCGTCTGCAAGTTGTTCTTCACCCGGTGGTGAATCTCCCGGATGGTGGCGTCCTTGGTGATCAGGGCGCGGTCGCGTCGGCGTACCTCGGTGATGTCCCGGACCAGCACCAGCGCGCCGATCGGCACACCGGCGGGCATCAGCGGCAGCGCCCGGGTCAGCATCGTCGCACCGCGCGCGTCGATCTCCCGCCGGGGCGGCGCCTCGCCGCGCAACGCGGCGAGGATGCCGTTCGCGGCGTCCGTGCCTTCCAGGGGGTCACCGGCCAGCCGCCGGTGCAGCACCGCCAGATCCTCACCGACCAGGAGCGAGGCGTGCCCCAGCCGGCGGTACGCCGACTGCGCGTTGGGGCTGGCGTAGGTGACCTTGCCACCCGCGTCCAGCCGCACCAGCCCGTCACCGACCCGGGGCGCCGAGGTGGTCTCGCCCGGGTGCCGGGGCGGCGGGAACGTGCCGTCGGCGATCATCTGCGCCAGGTCGTCGGCGGTGGTCAGGTAGTTCAACTCCAGCTGGCTGGGCGTACGCGCGGTGGAGAGGTTCGTGTCCCGGCCCACCACCGCGATCACCTCGCCGGATTCGCCGTCGGCCGTGCGCAGCCGGACCGGGATCGCCTCGTGCCGGGCGGGCACGTCGCCGTACCAGACCGGATCGCCCTCCCGCCAGATGCGTCCCTGCCGGTAGGCGACCTCCAGGTGCGCCACCTCCGGACCGCCGACGATCCGTCCCACCTGGTCGTCCTGGTAGGCGGTGGGCGCGGTGGTCGGGCGGACCTGGGCCACGCAGAGGAAGCTGCCCTCGCCGTCCACCGGTACCCAGAGCAGCAGGTCGGCGAAGGAGAGGTCGGACAGCAACTGCCAGTCACCGGCGATGCGGTGCAGGTGGTCGATGTCGACCCGACGCAGGCGGGTGTGCTCCTCGGCGAGATCGCGCAGCGTTGACACGCCGACCAGCGTGCCACGCCGACCGTCACATCGTCGCGGTGACCTTCTTCAACCCGCGCGGCGCGTCCGGGTCCTCGCCCCGGGTCAGGGCGAGCGCCAGCGCCAGCCGCTGCAACGGCAGGATGTCCAGCAGCGGGGCGTACCGCTCGTCGACCTCGGGTACGGCCAGTCGGGTGGCACCGTCGATCTCGGCGGAGCCGACCACCACCACGTCGGCGCGGCGCTCGCCGAGCCGGGGCAGCACCTCGCCCATCGACCGTCCGCCCGGCCCCGAGCCGACCACCGCCAGCACCGGCACGTCCGGGTCGGTCATCGCCAACGGGCCGTGCAGCAGGTCGGCGCCGGAGAACGCCAACGCCGGCAGGTACGACGTCTCCATCAGCTTCAGCGCCGCCTCCCGGGCGGTCGGGTACGCGTACCCCCGGCCGGTGGTGACGAGCTGGGCGGCGAAGCGGTAACGCGGTGCGAGCTGCGCCGGGACGGGGTCGGTGAGGGTGCGGGCGGCCAGCTCGGGCAGGTCGGCCAGGGCCCGGCGCTCCTCGGCGGGCAGCGCGCCGTCACCGGCCCGGATCCCCTCGACCAGCATCAGCAGGGCGAGCAGCTCGGCCGTGTAGGTCTTGGTGGCGGCCACCGCCCGCTCGTGTCCCGCCGCGATGTCGACGGAGAGTTCCGCGGCGGTCGCCAGCGGAGAGTCGGGCGCGTTGGTGACGGCGAGGGTGAGGGCGCCGGAGTCGCGGGCGGCCCGGAGCACCTCCGTCAGGTCGGGGGAACCGCCGCTCTGACTGACCCCGACGACCAGGGCGTCGGAGAGGTCCGGCCGGGCGCCGAAGAGGGTCACCGCGCTCGGCGACGCCAGCCCGGCCGGCAGGCCGAGGCGGATCTCGCTGAGGTAGGCGCCGTACAGCGCGGCGTGGTCCGAGGTGCCCCGGGCGGTGAACACCACGTGCCGGGGTCGGCGCTCGGCGACGACCGCTGCCACCCGGGCGATGGGTGTGGCGTGTTCGGTGGCGAGCAACCGCTCGTAGCCGGCCGGCTGCTCGTCGATGTCGGCGGCCATGCCGCTACCTGGGCGCGTCACGAAAACTCCTCCCCTGCGCGGTAGCCGCGCGAACGATGCTCAGTCTTGCACCTTTCAACCGTTCCGAGCAATCAAACGAGCAGTAGTGCGCAGTGGATCACCAAAACTGGGTCTCGTCACCTACGCTGACCCGACCTCACCGCGCAACCGGTACCGACGAGCGAGAGGACCACGTGGCCGAGGGAACGGACGACCGGGCGCTGCCGGCGACGGAGGAGCTGACCCTGGCCCGGCGGGCCCTGGATTCCGGCGAGCTGACGCATGCCGCCGACCACGTCGCGGCGGCGCTGGCCCGGGCACCGACGCTGCCCGAGGTGCACGAGACTCTCGCCCGGCTGGCCGCCGCCAGCGGCGACGGCGGCATCGGCCTGTTCCCGTTGCAGCACCACACGTTCGTCGGCGCCGTGGTCGCCCGCGCGCATCTGCTCGCCGCGGCCGGCCGCCCGGCCGAGGGCCTTGATCTACTGGTCGCCGCCACGGCACACGCGCCAGGTGCGGACTGGGCGGGGGTGCCGTGGGTGACCTCACCCGAGTTGGCGGAGCGCCTCGGACCCGAGCAGGCCGCCCGGGTGCTGATGCAGGTCTGCGCCGCCGTACCCGATCCGGTCCCGCCGTCGAACCGGACGGCGCTGTCGCCGTACCTCACGCTCGCCCGCAACGCGATCACCGTCCACCCGGAGCACGCTCTGTTGCTGGGCACGGCGTCCGCGCTGGCCCGGCGGGTGGACGAGGTGCCGCTAGCGGTCCGCTGGGCCAGCCGGGGGGTACGCGCGGCGCCGTCGAAGATGGGTGAGGTGTGGCTCGGGTACGCGTTGCGCAGCGCCGGCCGGACCCGGGAGGCGCTCGCCGCGTTGCGGCGCGCCGTCGAGCACGACCCGGACGACCTGGCGGTGTACGCCGACATCGCCGGCACCCTGGCCGACCACGGCCGGCTGGCGGAGGCGCTGGTCTGGATCGAGCGTGCCCTGGCCCGCAACCCGTCCTTCGACTGCGCGGTGCACACGGCACACCGGCTGCGCTTCCAGCGGGACGGTGCGGTCCGTCACCTGGTGGCGCTGGCGGACTTCATCCGCGATCATCCGGACGACTCGCACGAACACAGCGACCTGGCCGAATGCTGCCGCGGACGCCCCTGGCTGGGTCAGTTGACGCCGGTCGCACGGACCATCGGGGTCACCGCGATCGCCGGGCAACCTGGCATCGGGCACGTCGACGGGCCGGAGCCGGCGGCGGCCCGCCCCATCCCGCCCCCGCCGTCGGCGGAGGCCGCTCGCCGCCTGCGTGAACTCGCCCACCCGGCCTGGCCGCACCCCCCTGCCGCGTACGACGCGGCGGTCGGCCTGGCCACGCTCGACCTGACCGATCTGCTCGGCCTGCTGGCCCATCCGCCCGAGACCCCGCAGACCGCGCTGGGCCGGGTGCTCTCCGGCCAGGACCCGGCGCTGTGGTCGCGTTGCGTGCAGGTCTGGACCTGCCTCGGGCTGCTGCACCACCGCACCGACGAGCCCTGGGCGGACTCGACCCGGCGGCGGGTGCTCGTGGAGCTGGCGCGCGAGGTGCCAGAGGTCGCCGAGGCGGCCCTGTTCGCCCTGGTGACCGCCGCCTGGGTCGACCCGGCCGTCCGCCCCGACGTGGCCGCGCTGGTCACCGAGCGGCTGGCGGCGGTGGCCGAGGCGGCCCGGCGGCATCCGGTGCCGTACGCCGCCTCGCTGGCGCACCTGGCGCTGGCCACGCCGGATCTCGATCCGGAGACCATCGCCCTGGCGCGGGCGCTGGCCGGCGTGACCGCCGGCCAGCGCCGTGGCGCGCTGCGCACCCTGCTGCGTCGTCTCCTACCCCCGTGGCGGACCCGCGGGCGCGGCACGCCCTGAGCGCGCCGGGGCGGTGTCAGACGGCCGGTGCCCGGGCCAGGTCGGCCTCGGCCTGCTCCTGCCCGCCGCCGTCGGACTCCGGTTCGTTGCTCGTCCGCAACGGGATCTCCCGGATGAACCAGGCCAGCACCGGTACCACGACGGCGAAGAGCACCGCCCAGAGGAACACGTGCGAGATCGCGTCGGCTAGCCCACCGAGGACCACCTCGCGGGCCTGGGCCGGCAGTTCCTTGAGCTGTTCGATGTTCATCGCCGCGCCGGCCTCCCCACCACCGCTGAACGCGCCACCGGCAGCCGAGCCGGCCAGCCGGTTGGCGAAGATGGCGCCGAACAGCGAGATGCCGAACGAGCCGCCGATGGAGCGGAAGAAGGTGGCGGCGCCGCTCGCCGCGCCCAGGTCCTTCTGGGCCACGCTGTTCTGCGCGATCAGCATGGACGTCTGCATGAGGAAGCCCATGCCGGCACCGAGCACGAGCATGTAGAGCGACGACTGGAACTTGCTGGTGTCCACGTCCAGCAGGCTCAGCAGGGCGAGACCGACCGCCATCACCGCGCCGCCGACGATCGGGAAGATCCGGTACCGCCCGGTCCGGGTGATCGCCCGGCCGACGACAAGCGAGACCAGCAACATGCCGAACATCAGCGGCAGCAGCAGCAGGCCGGAGTTGGTGGCCGAGGCCCCCTGCACGGTCTGCTGGTAGAGCGGCAGGAAGTTCATCGCGCCGAACATCGCGAAGCCGAGCAGGAAGCCGATCACCGAGATGAGGGCGAAGTTCCGGTTGGCGAAGAGCCGCAGCGGCAGGATCGGCTCGGGGACCCGGCGCTCGACGAACCCGAAGATCACAAGCGCCACGACGGCCAGCACGGCGAGGCCGAGGATCTGCGGGGAGGCCCAGGCGTACTCGTTGCCACCCCAGGTGGTGATCAACACGATCCCGGTGATGCCCACCGACAGCAGTGCGGCGCCGAGCCAGTCGATGCGATGCTCGGTGCGGTACTTGGGCAGGTGCATGGTGGCGATCAGCAGCACCAGTGCCACACCGCCAAGTGGCAGGTTGACGTAGAACGCCCAGCGCCAGGAGAGGTGGTCGGTGATGAAGCCGCCGACAAGCGGCCCGGCGACCATCGCGATCGCCATGATCCCGGCGATCATGCCCTGGTAGCGGCCGCGCTCGCGGGGCGGGACGAGGTCGCCGATGATCGCCATGACGCCGACCATCAGGCCACCGGCACCCAGACCCTGGACGGCCCGGAAGGCGATCAACTGGACCATGCCGTCGTCCGGACCGCCGAGGAAGCCCGACCCGGCCATGCCGCAGAGCGCGGAGCCGACCAGGAAGATCACCACGGCGGTGAGGAAGACCGCCTTACGCCCGTAGAGATCGCCGAGCTTGCCCCAGATCGGGGTGGAGACGGTGGTCCCCAGCACGTACGCGGTCACCACCCAGGTGAAGTGGTTGAGCCCGCCGAACTCGCCCACGATGCGTGGCAGAGCGGTGCTGACGATCATGTTGTCGAGCATCGCCAGCATCATGGCGATCATCAGGCCGAAGAGCACGACCCGGACATTCGGTCGCACGGCAGCCTGGTTCTGCTGGACCATCGGTAAGCTCTCCCCCCGAGATGCGGCGCACTTACTTGCCGCCCGGCTAGTCACCTTACTAGCCGGACGGTAAGTTGGACAGGTAACGACGGTCAACCGGATTGGCAGGCACGGGTGAGTCAGAGCACAGGCGGCACGCGGGAGCGGATCAAGGCCGTGGCGCTGGAGCTCTTCACCGAGCAGGGCTACGAGGCGACATCACTGCGGGAGGTGGCCGAACGACTCGGGGTGACGAAGGCCGCGCTCTACTACCACTTCAAGAGCAAGGACGAGATCGTCACAAGCGTCGTGGAGGACCGGCTGGAGCGGATGGACGCCCTGATCACCTGGGCCGAGAGTCAGCCCGCCACGCAGGCCACCCGCCGGGCCGTCATCGAGCGGTACGCCGACGCCATGTTCAGTGGCGAGCAGCCCTCGGTGATGCGGTTCTTCGAGCAGAACCAGACGGCGTTGAAGAGCCTCTCCGCCGGCCGGGAACTACGCGGCCGGATGTTCCGGCTGGCCGCCGCGCTCTGCCAGGGCGACGACTCCCCCGCTGCCCAGCTCCGTGCCGTGCTGGCCCTGTTCGCCGTGCACAGCAGCTGGTTCGCCGTACGCACCCCGGACATCACCGACGCCGAGCGCAAGCGGATAGCCCTGGAGGTCGCTGACGAGCTGCTCGCCGCGATCGCCGAACCGCCCGCCCCGCAGTGAACCGCCAGCCCCGCTAGCGCAGCGGCAGGCGGAGAGCCAGCAGGTCCACGCCGGGCAAGGGGGACCAGTCCCGCTCGGGCTGGCGGACGAAACCACGCCTGCGGTAGAGCTGCTGGGCCGGCTCGGCATGGCCGTCGCGTACGCAGATGGCCACCGCGGTGCAGCCCAGCTCGATCGCCCGTACGACGCACGCCTCGACAAGCGCGGCGCCGGCCCCCCGTCCCTGCGCGGCCGGGTCCACCGCCAGCATCCGGAACTCCGCCTCCCCCGGGCCGCACATCTCGGCGTACCGGGTGCCGGGCAGCACGAAGGTGACCGACCCGAGCAGCTGACCGCTCGCCCGGTCCACGGCCACCAGCACGTCACCGTGCTCCGCCCGCGCGGCGACGTCGGCCAGCACGTCGGCGTAGCCGGTCTCGCCCTTGAGCTGACCATCGGCCTCGTACGCCGCGACGGTGAGTCGGGCGACCCCGGCGAAATCGGCCGGCTCGACCGGACGGATCAGCAGGCCACTCAACCGATCACCGCGATCAGGTCACCGTCCTGCACCACGTCGCCCTCGTTCACCGCGAGCTGCTGCACGACGCCGTCGGACTCGGCGATCACCGGGATCTCCATCTTCATCGACTCCAGGATCACCAGGGTGTCCCCCTCGGACACGGTGTCCCCGGCCGACGCGACGACCTTCCAGACGTTCGCCACCATCTCGGCGCGGATCTCCTCGGCCATCTTCGGCCCCTTCCCTCGCGGCTCCTGCGACGTATCAAATCATGAGCAGGCGGCCGGTGGGCGCGGAGCAGCCCCGGGAGCAGCCGCCCCGGACCGCCGGCACTAGCATCAACGGGTCAGACCCTGACGCCGGCAAGGGCGACAGCGCCCCCGGTGGCGGGGCCGTGCGCAGCCGATCCGGCCATCACGAGGAGGTCACCATGGCGAAGAAGGCCCGTAAGAAGAAGGCCCGTAAGAAGAGCGCCGCGAACCACGGCAAGCGCCCCAACTCCTGAGCCGGCGGGCGGCTGCCCGCCGCGATCGGACGACGGACCACAAGTGCCCGGGTCACTTCCGACCCGGGCACCTGTGCCTGTCAGTCGGCCAGTTCGCGCGACTCGGTGCTCTCGAACACGACGAGTTCGCTCAGCCGTACCCGTAGCCGCTCGCGCAGTTCGTCCGGCGCGGACTCGTTGCCGCAGCAGCGGGCCACGAGCGCCCTGACCTCCTGCTCGATGCCGTACTCGCGCAGGCAGGGGCCACACTCGTCAAGATGGTGCCGGATCAGCGTCCGCCGCTCCTGCGCGCACTCCAGGTCGAGGTAAAGGTAGACCTCGGCGAGCACCTCACGGCAGTCCGTCTCGTGCGGATCTCCACAGCTCACGTCACACCTCCCGGCCGGTGGTGGCGGTCGAACTCCGGGCCGGCTGGGCCGCGGAGAAACCCCGCTCCGCGGCGTACCCCTCAAGCAGCTTGCGCAGATTACGACGCCCGCGGTGCAACCGCGACATCACCGTGCCGATCGGCGTGCCCATGATGTCGGCGACCTCCTTGTAGGAGAAGCCTTCGACATCGGTCAGGTAGACGGCCAGCCGGAACTCCTCCGGCAACTGCTGGAGGGCCTCCTTGACGTCGCTGTCCGGCAGCCGGTCGAGCGCCTCGGTCTCGGCGGACCGCAGCCCGCTTGAGGTGTGCGACTCCGCCTCGGCCAACTGCCAGTCGGTGATCTCGTCGGTGGGCGCCTGCACCGGTTGGCGCTGCCGCTTCCGGTACGAGTTGATGTAGGTGTTGGTCAGGATCCGGTAGAGCCAGGCCTTCAGGTTCGTGCCCTGCTCGAACTGGTGGAAGGCGGCGTACGCCTTCAGGTAGGTCTCCTGGACCAGGTCCTCGGCATCCGCCGGGTTACGCGTCATCCGCAGGCCGGCCGCGTACAGCTGATCGACGAATGGCATTGCGTCCCGTTCGAACCGGGCCCTGCGCTCGTCCGTCTTCTCCGTGGTCAACCGCACATCCCCTCGGGTTGGATGCTTCCCCGCCGAGGATACGCGCACCGACCTTCCAGAAGATTCGGTTCCGACGGGTGTGCCCGTCGCCACCTCGGCCGGTGGCATCGCCGCCGGCCACTTCGGGCCGGCCAGCAGCTGCCTGAGCTGCCGTGCCCCCCGCTCGTCGCGTTCCCGGTTCCGGATCTCGGTCGGCACCGGTCACCCCCTCGCACAGTGGTTGTCCGAGGTGTTCAACGCGCGCTGTGGTGCGGGGCATTCCGGCTCGACCCGGGCGTTCCTGGTCCCCGCCCCGGCGGTGCGACCGCGGCTGGGACCAGGAAGGGCCTGGGAGCCCGGTGTCGCCACCCGTACCGGGCACTGGGACACCATCGGGTGCAACGAAGCGGCGCGGCCGGCGGAAACGGCACCGGGGCACGGTGCTGCGGCGGCAACCCGCGTGCCGTCAGGCTGTCGCCCAGCCGCGCTCGCGCAGCCAGTCCAGCGCCAGGGCGGCCGTCCCGGCCGGGTCGCCCCGGAGGTCGTGCCGTTCCCCCGGCCGGACCAGCACCCGCACCAGCGGGCCCGGCTCCGGCACGCCGAACGGGTCCCGGTCCCCGTTCACCACCAGGGTCGGCACGCCGGTCACCAGCTCACCGGCCCGACTCCGCTCCGGTCGGCCGGGCGGATGCAGCGGGAAGGCGAGTGCCACCACCCCGGCGGCGCCGACCGTGGTCGCGGTCCGGCAGGCCACCCGCGCGCCGCTGGAGCGACCACCCACCACCAGCGGTACGCCCGGATGCCGTTGCCGCAGCACGGTAAGCACCGCGGACCACGCCTCGTCGAGGTGCCCGGCCGGGGCCGGCGCCCGCCGGCCGGCGACCCGGTACGGCTGGGTGATCCGTACCACCACCAGCCCGGCGGTCACCGCCGCGTCGCGCAGGGCGATCAGATCCGGGGCGTCGACACCGCCGCCGGCCCCGTGCCCCAGCACCAGCAGGGCTCGGGGTGGGCCGGACGGCTGATCGGTGTCGACCCGGGCAGGACCGCGCGGAGTGTCGATGACGTCGTCGTGTGGCACCGTCCCATTGAACCCGTCCCAACCTGGACGGCGCCCCGCCGATCAGCTCAACGGCACCAGGGTGAGCAGCCGGTCGCGCACCGGCGGGCCCGGCTCACCGGCGGCCTCGGGGTCGGGTTGCACCTCGCTGCGCCAGGCCACAAGCATCGCCCGCCGCTCCCGCGGGGTGGTGCCACCCCAGACGCCGTGACAATCGCCGACCTCCAACGCCCAGGCCAGGCAGGAGCCCTGCACGTCGCAACTGCGGCACAGAGCCACCGCCGCGTCGGCGGGCTCGTTCGGCGCCGGAAAGAACGTTTCCGGGTCGACGCTCTGACAGGTGCCTCTGGTACGCCAGGCTTCGTCCTGTCGCCGCTCACGCAACGCCCGCAACAGTCGCGGATCACGTCGCGCGGCGGCCACCTCGTGCGGACGGGGCATACGCGCCCGTGTCATCCACCCACCTCCCCCGTGGGACCAGCAAGATCGATGGACATCGTTCACCCGACGTGAACGACACCCACCACCGGCGCTGTGTTGTATCGCACTTACGCACACGGGGACAAGACTCTGCCGGGAAGTTGGCAGAACGTTCTAGTCACCTTTCACCCGCAACCGCAGCAAATCACTCCCGACAATGTGCGCGGTGTGATCAGAAGAGCGTCATCTCCGTCGGCCCGGCGGGACGGGTCAGCGGCACCCGGGCGGTCAGTTCCGGGCCGTAGTTGCGTACATCGCCCACGGCCTGCCCCACCGGCCGCACCTCCAACCGGGTCAGCCAGTCCATCGACGGCGGCACGAGCAGCTCCGCCGGGTCGCCGACGCCACCCAGCCAGGTAGCCCAGCGCTCGGGCGGTAGCAGCAGGGGCATCCGGTCATGCACCTCGGCCAGTTCACCGAGGGCCGCGGTGGTCAGCACGCTGAAGGTCAGCAGCGTCGCGTCCGCGCCGTCCCAGCGCGACCAGATGCCGGCGAAGGCGAGCACCGAGCCGTCGCGTGGAGTCATGTAGTACGGCTGCTTCGCGCCGCCGGCCAACCGCACCCACTCGTACCATCCGTCGGCGGGAACCAGGCACCGGCGACGGGCGAAGGCCGGAGCGTACGCCCGGCTGGTGGCGACCGTCTCGGCGCGGGCATTGATCATGCGAGCCGCTCCGGCGGGCGACCGGGACCACGGCGGCACCAGACCCCATCGGCCAAGCGAGAGCGCCCGGTGCCCCTCGGCACTGACCCGGACCAGAGGCACCGGATCGGTCGGCGCCACATTGTGGTCGGCGACCAACCCGTCGCCGGTCTCGTCGACGGCCTCGAACAGGCCGCTCAGGTCACCGGCGCTCCGGGTCGTGGCGTACCTCCCGCACATGCCGCTCACGCTAGCGCGCCGTCCGCCGAGCGGCTGTCCCGTTCCCCGGGAGTGGCCGGTGACGTGGCAGCCACCGGGGCCGCGGCGCGGCAGAATGTAGCTGTGGGGAATGTGACAGCGACCCGGCCGCTACAGCCGTGGACCGCACCGACGGCCAGCGACCCGGTGTCGGCGTCGCTGCGCCTGCCCGGCTCCAAGTCGATGACCAACCGCGCCCTGGTGCTCAGCGCGCTGGCCGCCGGCCCCTCGACACTGTCCCGGCCGCTGCGTGCCCGGGACACCGAGCTGATGGCCGCCGCGCTGCGGGCGATGGGCGCCCACGTCTCGATCGCCGACGACGACCGCTGGCTGGTCCGGCCGCACCGGTTGTTCGGTCCGGCCCAGGTCGACGTGGGCCTCGCCGGCACGATCATGCGCTTCGTACCTCCGGTGGCGGGACTGGCCGACGGGCAGGTCACCCTCGACGGTGACCCGCACGCCCGCACCCGCCCGCTCGGCCCGCTGATCGAGGCGCTGCGCTCGCTCGGCGTACGCGTCGACACCCCCGCCTCGGGCAGCCTGCCGCTCGTGGTGCTGGGCGCCGGCCGGGTGACCGGCGGCGAGGTCGTGATCGACGCCTCGGCCTCCAGCCAGCTGGTCTCCGGTCTGCTGCTCGCCGCCCCCCGCTTCGACCGAGGACTTGTGGTCCGGCACGTCGGCCCGCCGGTGCCCTCCGCGCCGCACCTGCGGATGACCGTGCAGATGCTGCGCGCCGCCGGTGCCGCGGTCGACGACAGCACCCCGGACGTCTGGGCGGTCGAGCCGGGGCCGCTGACCGGGCGCGGCTGGGAGATCGAGCCGGATCTCTCCGGTGCGGTGCCGTTCTTCGCCGCCGCCCTGGTCACCGGCGGTGAGGTGACCCTGCGCGGTTGGCCGGCGCGGGGCAGCGCCCAGCCGGTGGAGCGGCTGCGTTCACTGTTGCAGCAGATGGGGGCGGCGGTCACCCTCACCACCGAGGGGTTGACGGTGCGCGGCACCGGCCCGGTGAAGGGGTTGCACGCCAACCTGTCCGACGTCAGCGAGCTGACCCCGGCGCTGACCGCGCTGGCCATGCTCGCCGACTCGCCCTCGGTGTTCACCGGGGTCAGCCACATCCGTGGCCACGAGACGGACCGGCTGGCCGCGCTGACCCGGGAGTTCACCGGGCTCGGCGCGGACATCACCGAGTCGGCCGACGGCTTGGAGATCCGGCCCCGGCCGCTGCACGGTGGCGTGTTCCGCACCTACCATGATCACCGAATGGCGCACGCAGCGGCGGTGGCCGGGCTGGTCGTGCCGGGCGTCGAGCTGGACGACGTGTCGTGCACCTCGAAGACCATGCCCGAGTTCCCGGCACTATGGTCGGCACTGGTGACCGGTAAGAGCTGAGCGGAAGAAGGGGCGGCCCTGGCGACCAGGCGGCGCGAGTACGACGAGGACGACGTCCGGGTCCGACCCGGCAGGTCCTCGCGCCCCCGTACCCGGACCCGGCCAACGCACGCCGATGCCGTTGACGGTTTCGTCATCGCGGTGGACCGCGGGCGGTACACCTGCGTGCTGCCCGGGGCCGGGCCGGACGACCCCACCGTCACCGCGATGCGCGCCCGCGAACTGGGCCGTAAATCGGTGGTGGTGGGCGATCGGGTCGGGCTGGTCGGCGACACCTCCGGTTCGTCCGGCGCGCTGGCCCGCATCGTTCGGATCGAACCACGCCGGTCCGTGCTGCGGCGCACCGCCGAGGACGACGCCAGCACCGCCGAGGGGCGGCTGGAACGGGTGGTGGTCGCCAACGCCGACCAGCTCGTGATCGTCAGCGCGTTGGCCGACCCGCCGCCGCGCACCGGGTTCATCGACCGCTGCCTGGTCGCCGCGTACGACGCGGACATCGAACCGCTGCTCTGCCTGACCAAGGCCGACCTGGCCGGGCCCGAGGCGGTGCTCGACTACTACACCGAACTGGAACTGCCGTACCTGCTCCTCCAGCCGGAATCCCCGCTGGACGCGCTGCGCAGCCTGCTCGCCGGCCGGGTCTCGGTGCTTGTCGGGCATTCCGGGGTGGGCAAGTCGACGCTTGTCAACCGCCTGGTGCCGGAGGCCGACCGGACGGTCGGCACGGTCAGCGCGATCGGTCGGGGCCGGCACACCTCGACAAGCGCGGTGGCGCTGCGGCTACCCGCGCCACCCGACGCGCAGGAGGACCCGGGCTGGATCGTGGACACCCCGGGGGTGCGCAGCTTCGGGCTGGCCCACGTCTCGGCCGAGAGCCTGCTGCACGGCTTCCCGGATCTGGTCGAGGCCACCGCGGACTGCCCGGCGAACTGCCCGCACACCGCCGACGAGGCCGACTGCGCACTCGACGGCTGGGTCGCGGCAGGACGGGCCGATCCTCGCCGGCTGGCCTCGTACCGCCGATTGCTGGCCTCCCGTGCCGGGGAGACCGACACACGGACCGAGCCCGACCCGCGCGGACGCCCGGAGTGATCCGGCCGGCGGGCGCGAACCGCCCGCCGACGCGGTAGTCGTCGGCCCCCGGCGCCGTCCCGGTGCCGGCGTCGCTACCGTGTCCGGCATGACCGGGTACGCCGATGACCTGACCCTCGCCCACCGGCTCGCCGACGCCGCCGACGCCCTGTCGACGGCCCGGTTCCGCGCCCTGGACCTGCGGGTCGAGTCGAAGCCCGACCTGACTCCGGTCTCCGACGCGGACACCGCCGTGGAGCGCGAGATCCGCGCCCTGCTCGCCGAGCACCGGCCCGACGACGGGCTGCTCGGCGAGGAGTACGGCGCGACACCCACCGCCGGAACCCGCCAGTGGGTGGTGGACCCGATCGACGGCACCAAGAACTTCGTCCGGGGCGTGCCGATCTGGGCCACGCTCATCGCCCTGCTGGAGAACGGCCGCCCGGTCGCCGGTCTGGTCTCCGCACCGGCCCTGGGCCGCCGCTGGTGGGCGGCGCAGGGCACCGGGGCGTACGCCGGCCCGGACGCCTCCAGCGGTACGCCCATCCGGGTCTCCGGGGTGACCCGGATGGCCGACGCCAGCCTCTGCTACTCCTCGCTGGAGGGCTGGGAGAAAGCCGGCCGGCTCGACGCGGTGCTCCAACTGATGCGGGACACCTGGCGCAGCCGGGCCTACGGCGACTTCTACGGTTACATGCTGTTGGCCGAGGGTGCCCTGGACGTGATGATCGAGCCCGAGTTGTCACTCTGGGACGTGGCCGCGCTGGTACCCATCGTGACCGAAGCAGGGGGCACGATCACCGATCTGGCCGGTCAACCAGCCCCGGCAGGCGGCGACAACAGCACCCTGGCCAGCAACGGCGCACTGCATCCCGACATCCTCGAAAGGCTCGGTAGCCCGCCGAGCATTGACGCCCGGTAACCTCTATCCTCGCCAGGTGGCTACCTCGGGTTGGTGTTTCCTGGCGGCGATGATCGTCGCGTACGGCGTCGCCAACCTGTTGCAGTCGGTCGCCGCCGCCCGCACCACGGTGCACCACACCTTCGATCCCGGGCTGCTGCTGCGCCTGGCCGGGCACCGCACCTATCTGGTCGGGTTGGCCTGCCAGGTCGCCGGTTTCGTCCTGGCCTTCCTGTCCCGGCGGGACCTGCCGCTGTTCCTGGTGCAGGCGAGCGTGGCCGCCGGGCTCGGCGTCACCGCCCTGCTCGGCGTGATCCTGCTGAAGTGGCGGCTGCCGGTGGCCGAGGTCGCGTTGCTGGTGCTGCTCTTCGCCGGCATCACCGCGCTGGTCCTCTCCGCTCAGCCGGCACCGTCGAAGGCGCTCGGCACCGAAGGAATGATCGCGCTGCTGGTGACCCTCGCGGTGATCGCGGTGCTGGGTTTTTTCGCGGTCCGGCTGCATGGCGCACCGGGCTCGGTGGCGCTCGGGTCACTGGCCGGGCTGGCCTTCTCCGCCGCCGCGGTGGCGGCCCGACCGCTGGCCTCCGCATCGAGTTGGGACGCGTTCCTCAGCGACCCGCTGCTCTACCTGCTCATCGCCCATTCCGTGGTCGGGCAGCTGCTGCTCGGGCTGGCGATGCAGCGTGGCTCCACCACGGCGGCGGTGGCCGCGATGGACGCGGCCGGCGCGGTGCCCGCCGCCATCGTCGGGCTACTGCTGCTCAACGACAAGATCTGGCCGGGCCGGGAGTGGCTCGCCGGGATCGGTTTCCTGATCACCCTCGCGGCTGTCGTCGGACTCACCCGGTACGCGGAGCCGCAGCACCAGCACGCCGTCGCCCGCGAGACCACCCGAGCCGTGGTCGGTGCCCCGCCGCCGCTCGTGACGCAGCCCGCCGCTGCGGGATGCGAGGTGGCGGGTGCGGCCAGCGGCGCGGGTGATCCGGTGCCTCAGGCCGCCTCGACCGGCTTGCGCCGGCCCACCACCCGCTCGTAGAGCCGCTCCAGGGCGCTGGCCGTCCGCTCCCAGGTGTAGCTGCACCGCACCCGGTCGACCGCGGCGTGCCCGTACGCGAACCGGCCGGCGTTGTCGGTGAGCAGCCGCCGCAGCGTCATCCCGAGCGTGCGCACGTCGCCCGGCGGCACCAGCTTGCCGGTCACCTCGTCGACCACGGCGTCGGCGATGCCGCCCATGGCGTAGCCCACCACCGGAACCCCACAGGCCATCGCCTCCAGCGACACCCGTCCCGCTGATGAGTAGTGCGGCGTGCAGGCCACCACGTCGGCCGAGCGGTACCAGGTGGCCATCTGCTCGTGCGGCACGGCACCCACCAGGTGCACCTGCTCACCGACCCCGACCCGGTCGGCCAGCTCGCGCAGCCGACGGGCCTCGGTGTGGTTGGCCAGCTGGTCCGCCGGTGGTCCGCCGGCGATCACCAGTTCCGCGTCACCGACCAGGCGCATCGCCCGGATCAGGTCCTCCTGGCCGTGGCCCCGCCAGAGCCCACCCACGGAGAGGATCCGGGGGCGCTGCTCGCGCGGGGCGGCCTCGCCGTCGGGGTGGAACCGCTCGGTGTCGACACCGGTCGGGACCATCGCGACGGAGCTGCGTTGCAGGCCCATCCGGGTCAACTCGTCGACCTCGTCGTTGCACTGGGCGACCGCGATGTCCACCGCCCGGGTCAGTGCCCGCTCCAGCGGGATGCGGGTGCCCGGGCCGTCGTAGCTGGACCCGAGGTGGCGCAGCTGTTCCATGCCGATCGAGTGGAACGTCTGCACCATCGGGATGTCGGTCTCCCGCACGGCGTGCGCGGCGGCAAGTCCCCCGATCCAGTAGTGACCGTGCACCACCTCGGGCGTCCAGTCACCGGACCACCGGTCAGCCAGCCACTCACCGAACTCGGCCACGTATGGCACCAGTTCGGCCGTGGGGATCGGCGCGACCGGGCCCACCGGCGCCCGCTCCACCCGGTAGCCGTCCACGATGTCGGTCTCGGTCACCTCAGGGTCGTCCCGGCGGGTGTACACCCGCACGTCGTGACCTCGCCCGGCCAGTTCGGCCGCGACCCGTGCGATGTGCTGGTAGGTGCCGACGACGGTTCCGTCGCCGGACGGCGGCGCAGCGGCGTGGGCACAGACAAGGCCAACGCGCATGGGTCACCTCCATGCGGATGAGGGCGGTGGTCTCCGGTCAGAGCGTCCCATTAACCGGCCTCCGAAGAGCCGAAACATCGCAGATCGGGGGCACGCTCGGCGGCATGACCCGGACATGACGGGGTACCGATGAGGAATGCCCCTCGCCCGCGCACTCCCCGACGCCACAATCGTCATCACCGGCGCGTCCAGCGGCATCGGTACGGCGACCGCGTACGCCCTGGCCCGACAGGGCAGCACGGTGGTGCTGGCCGCGCGTACCGAGCCGGCGCTGCGGGAGGTCGCCCGGCACTGCCGTGAGCTGGGCGGCCGCACCCTGGTGGTACCCACCGACGTGACCGACGCGGAGGCGATGCGACGGCTCGCGGCGACCGCTGTGGCCGAGTTCGGCCGGATCGACGCGTGGATCAACAACGCCTCGGTCGGCACCATCGGGTTGTTCGACGAGATTCCGGTGGCCGAGTTCCGCCGGGTGCTGGACGTCAACCTGCTCGGCACGGCGAACGGGATCCGGGCCGCGCTGCCGCACCTCAGCGCGGGCGGTGGCGGCGTCGTGGTCAACAACGCCTCGGTACTGGCCGAGGTGGCGATGCCGTACCAGTCCCCGTACAACGCGGCGAAGCACGGTGTCCGGGGTCTGGCCGACACGGTCCGCCAGGAGCTGCGGGCCACCGGCCGGGGATCCGTCTCGATCTGCACGGTCCTCCCGGCCACCATCGACACCCCGTTCTTCCGGCACGCCGCCAACCACAGCGGCCGGCAGGTTCTTCCGCCGCCACCTGTGTACCCGCCCGAGGTGGTCGCGGAGACGATCGTCCGACTGCTGAGGCGACCCCGGCGGGAGGCGTACGCCGGCGGTGCCGCCCGCCTGATCGGCATGCAGTGGCGGCTCGCGCCGGCGCTGGCCGAACGAGTCCTCGGCTGGTACGGCCGGTACACCCAGTTCGGGCCGCCGCCCACGCCCGACACGACAGGTAACGTGTTCCGTCCCGACGCCGGCGCGACACCGGAGGGTGGCTGGCACGGCCGGCGTCGCCAGCTGGTCCGGATGTCCGCCGCGTTCGGTCTGGCCGCCGCCGGCACCGCGGTCGGCACGGTCGCCGCACTGGCCCGTCGACTGTCCCGCTGAGCGGGCGGGACGGCACCGGCTGACGTCCGAGCACCACCGGGGCCGGCTATCCGCCCCGGCTGGCCGGTTACGGCGGGAGGGCAGCGGGTAGTGGTCAGTCATGCGCGACGACGAGTACCCGACCCCCGTGTCCGATCCCGAGGCCGACGGCCTGCCCGACACCGCCGACGACGATTCGACGGCCGGGGACGACGTGCTGACCGGACGGGAGGCCGACGGCCCGGCACCGGCTCAGTTGCCTGGTGACCGGACGCCGGTGGCGGTCGACGAGTTCGGCACCACCGCCGAGGAGCAGCTCGACGGCGAGTCGTTGGACTACAAGCTGAGCCGGGAACAGTTCGAGCTGCCGGTCGACGATCCGCTCGCCGGGCCGGTGGATCCGGACATCGCGGCCGAGGCGGACAGCCGGGAACAGGCGGCGCAGGCGCAACTCGACGCCGACGTGATGGATCCAGGTCCCACCTCCGACCCGAAGTCCCCGGTGTCGCTCTACGACCACGACCAGCTGGGCACCACCGTGGACGCCACGGTCGGCCGGCTCGTCGAACCGGACGAGGGGGCGCACACCGACCAGGAGACCGATTCGATCGCCTACGACGCGGGTGCCGCCGGTGGCGGAGCCAGCGCCGAGGAGCTGGCGGTGCACGAGACCCGGCCGCCGCACTCGGTCTGATCGGCCGGTGCCGGCCACGCCGACTCAGTCGTCCAGGCCGCGTTCGATCGCGTACCGGGTCAGTTCGACCCGGTTGTGCAGCTGGAGCTTGCCGAGCGTGTTCTGCACGTGGTTCTGCACCGTACGGTGCGACAGTCCGAGCCGCTCGGCGATCTGCTTGTACGACATCCCCTTGGCCACCAGGCGCAGCACCTCGGTCTCCCGGTCGGTGAGCCGGGGTGCCGCGTCCCCGGCACCGACGGCCGTGTGGTTTGTCACGGCCGCCAGTCGGCGGTACTCGCCGAGGACCAGCCCGGCCAGGCCGGGCGTGAAGACGGGATCGCCCGCCGCGGTGCGCCGCACCGCCTCCAGGAACTCGGTGAGCGCGGCGGACTTGAGCAGGTAGCCGGTGGCACCGGCTTTCACCGCGTCCAGCACGCCCTGCTGCTCGCCGCTGGCCGAGAGCATGAGCACCCGCACCCCGGGGTGAGCCGCCCGCAGCCCCTGGATCACCTCCACGCCGGAGATGTCCGGCAGTTGCAGATCGAGCACCACCACGTCGGGACGGGCGGCGGCGACCACCCGGACCGCCTGGCGGCCCTCCCCGCAGCTGGCCACCACCTCATGACCGGCCTCGGCCAGGTCGCGGGCCACCCCTTCCCGCCACATCGGGTGGTCGTCGACGACCATCACGCGTACGCCGCTCATGGTTCCCTCCTCGGCACGGTGAGTTCCACCTCGGTCCCGGCACCCGGTGTCGAGCTGATCCGGGCGGTACCGCCCAGGTCGGCCAACCGCCCCCGGATGGCGTGGGCAACGCCCAACCGTCCCTGCGCCACGGCCTCGTTCAGACGCTCGGGCGGGAAGCCCGGGCCCTCGTCCCGGATCGACACGGTGACCGCCGAGCCCTCGTCCTCGACCAGCACCCAGGCCCGACCGCCGCCGTGCCGGGCCACGTTGTCCAGCGCCGCCCCGACGGCCGCCGCCAGCTCACGGGCCACCGCCGGGTGCAGCGGCACGGCACCCGCAGGTGCGGACAGCGACACGGTGGCCGAGGCGTGCCGGCCGAGCAGTGTGCGCAGGTCCACCGGCGCGCCGGCGGCACCGGCGGCGACCGGGCCGGCACCGGAGATCAGCGACCGCAGCGCCACCTCCTGCTCGCCGGCCAGCCGGGCCAGTTCGCCGGCCTCGCCGTCGAGGTGGGCACCGCGCCGCTGCACCAGAGCGAGCACCTGAAGCACCGAGTCGTGGATGTCACGGGCCAGTCTCTCCCGCTCCCGCGTCGCGGCCTCCAACTCGACAGCCCGGTGCAGCCGTTCCCCGGCGGTCACCGTCAGCCGGGCGACGTGCCCGACCACCACGCCGGCGAGCAGCATCAGGATCGCCCCGTTGAACGCGGTGGGCGTGACCATGCCGCGGGTCGCGAGGTCGGTCGCGCCGAGCACCAGGGCCGCTACCGCACCGCGCCGCCGCCCGCCGCAGACGGCCCAGGCCAGCACCGGGCCGCTCAGCCAGGCCACCGGAAGGGTCGGCAGCCCCGCGTCGAGCGCCGGCCGACCCATCACCCACGGGGTGGCCAGCAGGATCGCCACGACCACTCCCAGGTCGGCCAGGAGCAGCGGCCAGCCGCGCCGGGCCGGGACCGCGTACCCGATCGCTGTGACGGCGGTCCAGACCGCCATGACAAGCACCAGCGCCCCGGCGGCGAAGGGGTGGACGTAGCGGTCCGCGTCGCGGATCAACACCACGCAGACGTACGCCAGGGAGGCCACCCGGAAGACCGCGACGGCCCGCCAGAGCGGGACCTCGAAACCACCGGCAGCGGGCACGTGCGCCACGATGCCACAGGCCGCCGGAAGCCCCTGCGGCCGATGCACCTCGACCAACCCTGACGTACGGTGGTAAAAGCCGCGTAAGCTTCTGCGATCTCTGTCGGGACGGGGCCATGACGAACGCAGGATCTCCCCCACCGCGTACGGTGGTGCCCATCGAACACGCCCTCCTGATCGCCGACGCCTTCGACCAGGCCCAGGTGACCGAGCTCCGACACTCGGTCGCCGCCTGCGCGCGCGCCGCCGGGCTGCGCGACGAGCGGCTGGACGACTTCGTGCTCGCGGTCAACGAGCTGATCACCAATGCGGTCCGGCACGGCGGCGGTCAGGGCTGGCTGCGGCTGTGGGAGGAACCCGGCGTGGTGTTGTGCGAGGTCGCCGATCACGGTCAGGGCATCAGCACGCAGAACCTCGCCAACCGCACCCGGCCCGCGCCCGAGACGGCCGGTGGCTGGGGGCTCTGGCTGGCCCGCGAACTGACCGACGCGATGGACGTCGATACCGGTCCCGCCGGCACCACGGTGCGTATCATCACCGCGACCGTCCCCGCCGAGCAGCACGTCGGCCGCCACCGCAGCAGCGAGTAGCGGCCCCGGGCACTACCAGCGGTTGCCGGTCAGCTTCTCGTAGACGTCCACGTAACGGGCCCGGGTGGCGTCGACCACCTCGGCGGGCACCTCCGGCGCCGGCTCCCGCTTGTCCCAGCCGCTGTTCGCCGCCCAGTCCCGTAGGTACTGCTTGTCGTAGGAGAACTGGGCGCGCCCCGGCTGGTAGGACTCCGCCGGCCAGAACCGGGACGAGTCCGGGGTGAGCAACTCGTCGCCGAGGACCAGGGTGCCGTCCGACGCCCAGCCAAGCTCGATCTTGGTGTCGGCGACCAGGATGCCCCGGTCGGCCGCCAGTTCGGCGCCCCGGCAGTACACGTCGATTGTCAGCTGCCGCAGCCGGTCGGCGGTCTGGGCGCCAACCTTGTCGACCACCTCGGCGAAGGTCATCGGCTCGTCGTGCTCACCCACCGGCGCCTTGGTGGACGGAGTGAAGATCGGCTCGGGCAGGATGGACGCCTCGACCAGCCCACGCGGCAGTTCGACACCGGAGACCTTCCCGGTGCTTTCGTACTCCGTCAATCCGCCGCCGGCGAGGAAGCCGCGAGCGACACACTCGACCGGGACCATCTCGAGCCGGCGGCACCGGATCGCCCGGCCGACGAACTCCGGCGGCACGTCGGTGGCCGAGATGACGTGGTTGGGGACCAGGTCGGCCAACTGCTCGAACCACCACAGCGACAACGCGGTGAGCAGCTTGCCCTTGTCCGGGATCGGGGTCGGCAGCACCACGTCGTAAACGGAGACGCGGTCGGAGGCGACCAGGATCAGGTCATCGCCCTCGGCGTAGACGTCCCTCACCTTGCCCGAGTGCAGAAGTTCCACGCGGACAAGTAGACCACGCGCCGGGCGTACCACCGCTGGCGGTCCACGCCGCGGCGGCGGCTGCGCAAGGCCGCCGCTCAACGCCCGGCCGGGCGCGGAGAGTGCCTGGTCAACGCCGGCGGCGGGTCAGCCGGATCACCAGCAGGACGATCACCGCCACCACCGCCAGGCAGCAGAGCAGGCTCAGGAAACCGAAAACGCCGGATCCGCGCCCGCGCCGTCGAGCCGCTTCCACCACCAGTTCCCCGGTGCCGGTCGAGGCCCATGCCGCGACCGGGACGAACACCGTCAGCACGACCGTACCCAGGAGCGTGCCGAGCCGCCCCCACCACCTACCGAAGGAAGACATGGGCTCATCCTCGCCGAGACGCGCAACCTCGGCGGGCCGAACGACTTTCGGGTGAACGTCGGCGACAAGCGCCGGAAGAGGAAGAGGCCCCGGACGAATCCGGGGCCTCTTCCTGCACAAGTAGCGGGGACAGGATTTGAACCTGCGACCTCTGGGTTATGAGCCCAGCGAGCTACCGAGCTGCTCCACCCCGCGTCGGTAGGACCACTCTACCCCATCACACGACACCCTCATCCACCGCACCCCGATGTCCGCGTCAGGCTCGGCAGCGGCCTGATCCAGCCGCCGCCTCCCGGCGGGCGGACGGGACACCGCAAGCCGGCGCGGCGACCGGCGCCTCTGGAATACGAAAGAGGCCCAGGCGATAACCTGGGCCTCTTTCGTCGCAGTAGCGGGGACAGGATTTGAACCTGCGACCTCTGGGTTATGAGCCCAGCGAGCTACCGAGCTGCTCCACCCCGCGTCGGTAGATCCACCGTAGCGCACCACCCCCGGTGCCCGCAAAACGACCCGCTGAACGACTCACGTCGCACCGGTCCGCCCTCCCCGTCGAGCGCACCGGACCGGTCGGCGCGGACACCCCGACGGCGGCCACCGGGGCGGGAATCGAGCGCCACCACCACCAGCCACCTTGACATCTATCGATCAGCTAAATACGTTGAATTGACAGTCAGAGGTGGGCGAATTTGATTTCGCCCATAAGCGGGGGAACGCTTCCTGGCTGGCTTCTTGCGCTGAACGGCGCCCGGTCCGCGCTCACCGTGACAAGTCGGTTGAGCAACGCTCCGTGAAATTGAAACGGCGCACATGTCGGCAGGTCATGCCCAGTAAGGGACGTGTTCGGCCGCTCGCTCCCTTCATATTCGGGCCCGGGCGCAAAGGCATCCTTGTGCTGACCTGACACGTCACAGATGACTGTGGGTCCTCGGTTCATCAGAACCGAGGACCCACCGTGTCACGTCGAACGCGGGATGGTCAGCCCACTAGCCACCGGGTGACGGAGTGGCACCGCCGTCCGCTGCGGTCGGCGTGGCACTCGGCCCACCACCAGGGTTGGCCGCCTGCTGGGCCTGCTGGAAGGCGGTGAGCGCCTCGTCCAGCGCGGCCAGCGCGCGACCGTACCGCTCGAAGTCGCCGGACGCCTGCGCGGCACGCACCTCGGTGATCGCGGCCCGCACCCGCTCGGCGGCCGCCCCCAGCTCGCCGGTGAGCGGCGGAGCGTCGCCCGGCGTCGGGGTGGCCGGCGGCGACGCCGGCGGCTCCTCACCCTCGGGCGGTTGCTCCTCGCCCTGGGTCGGGGGCGGATTACCTGCCGCTGCCTGCTTGCCCTGCTCGACGAGCTGCTTGATGCCATCGGCCGGATTGTCGGCCAGGACGACGTAGGAGCCCCCGTCGCCGTACGACATCAGCACCTTCTGCAACAGCGGGTACGCGTCCGTCTGGTTGCTCTTGACGTAGACCGGCTCGACGTAGAGCATCCCGTTGCCCACCGGCAGCGAGAGCAGGTTGCCGTACTGCACCTGGGCCTGGTTGGAGGAGAGCAGGTTCAGCTGCTGCCGGATGTTTGCGTTGGTGTTCGTCATCCGCTGATGCACCTGCACCGGCCCGGAGATCGCCGTCTGGTCCGGCAACTCCAGCACCTGCAACGTCGGCTTGCCGTCCTGGTACGACCCGGAGATCAGCGCGGCCAGATTCTGCCGACCGTTCGGGGTGACCGCGCTGGTCAGCTGGAAGCGGGGAGCGTCCTGCCCGGGGAACTGCGTGTAGAGGTAGTACGGCGGCTGCTTCTGCCCGCTGTCCGGCGCGTCCGGCACGTTCGGCACCTGCCAGAAGTCCTGGCCGGAGTAGAAGTCACCGGGGTTGGTGACGTGGAACCGGGTCAGCATGTTGCGCTGCACCTTGAACAGGTCGGCCGGGTACCGGAAGTGGTCGGCCAGCGCCGGCGGGATCTCGGCGCGCGGCTTGATCAGATCACCGCCGAACGCCTTGTTCCAGGCCTTGAGCACCGGGTCGTTCTCGTCGAACTCGTAGAGCACGACGGTGCCGTCGTACGCGTCGACTGTCGCCTTTACCGAGTTGCGGATGTAGTTGACGTTCTCCCGGGCCAGCTGGATGGTGCCCCGGCCGGTCAGCTCGTCGGTGGTCTCCTGCTGCAGGTTGACCCGCTCGGCGTACGGGTAGGTGGCGGCGGTGGTGTAGCCGTCCACGATCCACTGCACCCGGCCGTCCACGATCGCCGGGTACGGGTCGCCGTCCAGGGTGAGGAACGGGGCGACCTTCTCCACCCGGTCCCGCGGGTTACGCACGTAGAGCAGCTTGGAGTTGTCGTTCACCGCCTCGGAGAGCAGGAAGTTCGCCTCCTGCTCCTTGATCGCGTAGAGCAGGCGGCGGCTGAACGAGCCGACGTCGACGCCACCAGAACCGGTGTAGGTGTAGTACGACTCCGACCCCTCGCCGCTCTCGCCGGCCGGCCTGTCGAACTCGGCGGGGTTGGCGTCCTCGTTCGGCTTGCCGACGATGGCGTAGTCGCCGTCCTGCATCCGCTCGCCGTAGTAGATCCGGGGCTGGCTCGCCGGGATCAGGTCGGTCGGCGAGGCGCAGGACTCCTGCGACCGCTCACCGAGGAAGCCGGAGACGAAGAACGGCTGGCCACCGCAGACCACCCGGTTCGCCGGGGCGGCCACCACCCCGTAGCCGTGGGTGTAGACGGTGTGCCTGTTGATCCAGTTGCTCTGCTGGGCGGTCAGCTCGCCATAGTTGATCTCGCGTACGCCGACCACGTAGTCCTGGGTGTTCCCGTCGACCGTGTACCTGTCGATGTCGAGCTTCGGGCCGAAGTCGTAGAAGCCACGTACCTGCTGGAGCTGGGTGTACGTCTCACTGACCAGCTGCGGGTCGAGCAGCCGCACGTTCGGCACCGCCGAGGTGTCGGTCGCCAGGCTCTCCGGCGGGGTCAGGCTGCCGGCGGTGTACGCCGAGCTCTGGGCGATGTCCAGCCCGAACGACGCGCGGGTGGCGTCGATGCTGCGCTGGATGTACGGCGCCTCCTTGTCCCGGGCGCTGGGCTTGACCTCGAAGGTCTGCACCGCCCAGGGGTAGATGCCGCCGATCGCCACCGCGGAGACACCGAGCAGCGCCAGCGAGATGCCCGGCCAGACCAGGTTGCGCATCCAGGCGTTGGAGAACACGAGGATCGCGATCGCCACCACCACGGAGATGTAGGCGAGGATCTCCTTGGCCGGCAGCAGCGCGTTGATGTCGGCGTAGCCGGCGCCGTAGACGCCCACGCCGTCGTTGTACTCCAGCAGCATCGCCCGCCGGTCCAGCACGTACGCGATGGCCTTCAGCAGGACGAATACCGCTACCAGCGTGCTCAGGTGGGCGCGGGCCGCGTTGCTCATCCGGTCGCCGACGCCCTGTAGGCGCACCCCGCCGAAGAGATAGTGCACGGCCAGCGCGCCGATCAGCGCCAGGACCACCGCGGTGAAGCCGAGCCCCAGCAGGAACCGCCAGAACGGCAGCTGGAAAACGTAGAAGCCGACGTCGACGCCGAACTCCGGGTCGTCGACGCCGAAGTTTCCGCCGTGCAGGAAGAGCAGCCACTGGTTCCAACGGCTCTGCGCCGACAGGCCGGCGAAGAGGCCGACGACGGCGGCGGCCACCGTGATCCACAGGCCCAGTCGGGGACCGAGCAGCATCCGGTACCGCTCCAGCGTGGCCTGTTCCGGTGAGTGCGGTCGCATCCGGGGACGCAGCCGTTGCGCGAGCCAGAGGTTGCCGCCGACGATCGCCGCCATCGCCAGGCCCGCGGCCAGGAAGAGCAGCAGCCGGGTGACAAGCACGCCCCGGAAGACCTGGGTGTAGTCGACCTCGGAGAACCAGAGCCAGTCCGTCCAGGCCTGCACCCCCCAGCCGAGCAGGGTGAACAGAACGAACACCCCGATCAGGACCCCGATCGTGACGCGTCCGCGTCGGCTCATCCTCGGCAGGGGGCTGCTGCTACGCATGACCACTGTTGGCTCCGCACGCTCGTTATGATCGGCTCCGACCAGGCACCCAGAGTACGGGGTGTTCCTGAAAGCGTGAGCGCAAGGTCATGCCGCGCGGTTCAGCAGTACGTCGGCTCGCCTCCGGAACGTAGCGTCTCCAGCGCGTCCAGCGCCTCGTCGAGTGAGCCCACCTTCACCAACGGCAGGTCCGGCTGCCGGTTACGGACCGCCTCGGCGCAGTTGGCCGCCGGAACCAGGAACGCGGTCGCGTCGGCCTGCTTCGCTCCGACCAACTTCTGTGGGATCCCGCCGATCGGGCCGACCTGCCCGGCGTCGTCGATGGTGCCGGTGCCGGCGATGATCCGACCGCCGGTCAGATCATCCGGGGTCAGCTTGTCGATGACACCCAGGGCGAACATCAGACCCGCGCTCGGGCCGCCGATGTCCTTCAGATCGAAGGAGAGGGTGAACGGGTGCGGCTGCTGCTGCTCGATCTCGATTCCGATCCGGGGCCGACCGTCCTGTTCCTGGCTGGTGATGGTGTCGGTCCGCGCGGTGCCGTCGCGGGTGTACCCGATCCGCAGGGCCGTGCCCGCCGGCTTGGCCCGGATGAGTTCGGTCAGCCGGGAGGCGAACGGCACCGGTTCACCGTCGACCGACGTCACCACGTCGCCGGGGCGGAGCACCGCGGCCGCCGGCCCGTCGGAGGCCACCGTCTTCACCACGACCTGCACCTCGTACCCGAGTTCCCGCAGGGCGGCGGTCTCCGCGCTGGTCTGCGAGACCTGGAAGTCCTCGGCGTTGCGCTGTTCCACCTCCTCCTGGCTCTCCCCCGGCGGGTAGACCAGTTCGCGCGGCACCACCGCCTGCTCGTCGGAGAGCCAGCCCTGGATGGCCGAGCGGAGCTTGACGCCGGGCTGCACCCCCACCGTCGTCAGCCGCAGTTGGCCCGCGGAGGTGGAGGTCTCCCGGCCGGTGACCTGGATGACCTCCTTGCCGTCCTCCTGGCCCAGCGTGTCGACTGTCGGGCCGGGACCGAGCACCACGTACGGGACGGGCGCGCCGAGCACCCCGATGCTGAGCAGAGCGGTGAGCAGAGCACCGAGCAGGACGGTCACGCCGCGACGTCTCATGCGGCAGAGCGTACCGATCCCGATGGCGGCTCCCGGCCGGCACGACGAACGACTTCGCCCTCAGCGCAACCGCGGTGGCGGCGACCCGGGCGGTGACGCGCGTACCGTAGACGTCGTGCCTGATATTCCGTTCGGTTTCGCGCTACCGGGTGGGCAGCCGCCCGACCCCAACGACCCCGCGCAGATGCAGCAGTTCATGTCGCAGTTGCAGCACCTGCTCTCCGCGTCGGGCAGCGGGCCGGTCAACTGGGACCTGGCCCGGCAGGTGGCGGCCAGTCAGCTCGCCGCGGCGGGCGACCCGGCGGTCTCGCCCTACGAGCGTCACGCGGTCGAGGAGGCGCTGCGCATCGCCGACCTCTGGCTGGAGCCGGCCTCCGCGCTGCCGTCGGGCATCCGCACCACCGTGTCCTGGAACCGCAACGAGTGGATCTTCAAGACGCTTGACGTCTGGCGCAAGCTCTGCGACCCGGTGGCCAGCCGGATGGTCGGCGCGATGGGCGACCTGGTCCCGCCGGAGGCCCGGGCCCAGCTCGGTCCGATGCAGTCGATGGTGGCCACCCTCGGTGGCGCGCTCTTCGGTGGCCAGCTCGGCCAGGCCCTCGGGTCACTCGCCGCGGAGGTTCTCTCGGCCGGCGACATCGGTCTGCCGCTCGGACCCGCCGGCACGGCCGCGCTCATCCCGGCCAACATCAAGGCGTACGGCGAGGGTCTGGAGCTGCCCGAGGACGAGGTCCGTCTCTACGTGGCCCTGCGCGAGGCGGCACACCAGCGGCTCTTCGAACACGTCCCGTGGCTGCGCGGGCACGTCCTCAACGCCGTCGAGACGTACGCCGCCGGCATCCGGGTGAACCGGGAGGCGATCGAGGAGGCGATGGGACGGGTCGACCCGACCGACCCGGAGTCGATGCAGGCGATCGCCCTGGAGGGGATCTTCACTCCGGAGGACAGCCCGACGCAGAAGGC
Source organism: Micromonospora sp. NPDC049891 (assembly GCF_040660295.1). Classification (NCBI taxonomy): domain Bacteria; kingdom Bacillati; phylum Actinomycetota; class Actinomycetes; order Micromonosporales; family Micromonosporaceae; genus Micromonospora; species Micromonospora sp. NPDC049891. Next base: position 131,014 of record NZ_JBFAML010000006.1, on the reverse strand, counting down.
GTCGCTGGCCCGGCTGGAGACCGCCCTCGCCCTGGTGGAGGGCTGGGTGTGCCACGTGGTCGACGGGGCGGCCGCCGGCCGGCTGCCGAACGTCGTGGCCCTGGGCGAGGCGTTCCGCCGGCGCCGGGCGGCCGGCGGGCCGGCCGAGCAGACCTTCGCGGCCCTGGTCGGGTTGGAGCTGCGGCCGCGCCGGCTGCGGGAGGCCGCAGCGCTCTGGGCGGCGCTCACCGAGCACCGGGGCATCGCCGGCCGGGACGCGCTGTGGGGGCATCCCGACCTGCTCCCCTCCGACGACGACTTCGCCGACCCGGTGGCCTTCGCCATGGCCGACGTGGACCTGATGACCGAGTTGGAGAATTTCGACTTCTCCGCCCCGGGTGGCCCGGAGGAGAAGGCTCCGGGCGAGCCGGAACGCCGCGACGACACCGAGGGCGGCGAGGGCGGCGAGTCCCGCCCCTGACTGTTCCGACCGGCTGGTCGCCGTCAGGCAGCGACAGCGCGGCGGCGTCAGCCGCTCCGGCCGGCACCGGACAGCAGGGACCGGGTGTGCTCCCACCCGTCCAGCGCCGGATCGAGCCGGGCCAGATCCGCCGGGCCGCGCAGCCGGTGCCAGGAGGGCGTAACCGCCAGGTCGCCGGGGCGGGGTGCCGCCGCCCGCACGGCCGCGGGCACCGTGGCGTCCATGTCCAGCGGTGGCAGCCAGGACGGTACGGGCAGCCGGGCCGCCACCCCGAGCAGTCCGGGCAGGCCGCCCTCGGCCGGGGCGACCGCGACCGGCCGGGTGGTCAGCGGACGCAGCAACTTGCCGACGGTGAGTCCGGGCAGGTCGGGCGCGTCGCCCGCGACGACCGCCACCTGCTCGTAGCGGTCGGTCGCCGGGGTCCCGCCCGCCGGCCCGGCACCGGACTGCGGGTCCGTGCCGGTCGTCGCGTCCGGTCCACCGGCACCGGTCAGGGCGGCGAACACGGCGTTCGGGGTCGGCTCGGGCACCTCGTACACGGTCGTGCCGGGCCAGATCACCGCGTCGGCCAGCCAGCGGTCCGCGGGCGTGACGGCCACCGCGGTGTCCACCTCGTTGAGCATGGCGAGCAGGTCCACCACGTCCTCGGCGAGCGCGGTACGCCAGTCCGTCGGGTCGACGCCGGGTGGCGCCCAGACGACCGGCGCGAGCAGCGCCACCACCACACGTCGGGCCATTCACCGACCCTACCGCCGCAGCGGTGGGGCACTCAGGGGGTGCCGGCGACGGCTGCCACGCCCTCCAGGTAGCCGCGCGCCCGTTCGGTCTTCGGGTACCTGCCGACCAGTGCCCAGAACTGTGCGTTGTGGCTGGACACGATGAGGTGGACCAGCTCGTGCAGCAGCACGTAGTCGATCACCCAGTCCGGCATCTCCTGGATCCGGTGCGACAGCCTGATCGATCGGTCGGCCGGGGTGCAGGAGCCCCACCGGCCGTTCTGATTGCTCACCCAGCGGACGCTGGCCGGCACTGCCTGGGTGCCGTACTCGGTGAGATAGAGCTTGATCAGCCGGCTGGCCCGGTCCAGCAGTTCGCCGTCGGAGCGGACCGAGCGCCCCTCGCGGGCGGCCAGCCGGGCGAGCATCCGGTCGACCCACTCGCTCTCCTCGGCCCGGGAGAACTGGTCGGGGATGAGGACCACGACCCGCTCTCCGTCGCGGTAGGCGGACACCGTGCGTCGCCGACGCTGGCTGCGCCGTACCTCGACGACCGGCTTCCGCGGCCCTGCCATCAGTGGACCGCGCAGCCTCGGTTTGCTGTCACGATGGCAAGCTAATGCGTTGTGACCAGGGGTCCGCAAGAGTCAACCCCCCGACACGCGTCCGGAAAATGGGGATTGGTCGCCAGGAGTCCCGAAAAATTTCTTGCCAGAGCCGGGTCAGCCGTCACGGTCACCCTTCGTGGTGGCCAGCGAGGTGTCACACCTGGGCCGACCACCACGGTAAGTGATCATCGCAGCGGACCCGGAATCGGGGTCCTCGCCCCCCGCTTCAGCGGCACCACCAGCGCAATTGCGGGGTACCGGTCGGCGTGTCCCCGCCAAACTGACTGATCTGACGCAATTCGGCGTGCACACTCTCGACGTCGCCTTGCTCACAGTGGCAATGCGCAGCTGACATGGAACCGCCCACACCTGGGTAGGGTCCGCCAACCAGTGGTCACGCAGGTGGCCACCGGACAGGACCCGGCGCCGGGCGCCCTGAGCGACCGCCACCGGGAGACCCACCGGGTCGTTATCGACCGGTGGACGACACGAGGAGGGCACACCGTGGCCGACCAGGCCCAGACCTACAACGGTTACTGCGTCAAGTGCAAGGAGAAGCGGGACTTCGAGGGCCGTGTCGAGGTCTCGAAGACCGGCATGAACATGGCCAAGGGCAAGTGTCCGGTATGTGGCACAACAGTGAACCGCATCCTGGGCAAGGCGAAGGTCTGACGTACGCACGCGTACTGGACGGGGGTGGCCTACGGCCACCCCCGTCCGCGCGTGTGGTGACTGTCGGACCACCGACTCCACTACTCGCGGGTTGTGGATAACTCGCCGAAACCTGTGGACAGCCCTGGATCTGGGGCCAACCACCTGTGGACAACGATCGACGGAAAGCATGGACGCGGTCACTATTCGTGCCCATGACGCGATCCGCCGAACGCCCGCCGTCTCCCCGTCCCCGGCTGCTGCCCGGGCTCACCCGTCTCTGGCGTGACCGGCACACCCTGCAGCTCGGCCTCGGCCGAGAGCGGGCGGTCCTGGTCGAGGTGGCCGATCCCCGGGCAGCCCGGTTGCTCGACCTGCTCGACGGCACCCACAGCGAACGGCAGGTGCTGGCCGGGACGGAAATGCGCCCGGAACACGCGCAGGCCCTGCTCGACGCCCTGCGCAACGCCGGCCTGGTGGTGCCGGCGCACACCCTCGTACCCCGGGACCTCACCGGACCACGACGGGCCCGGCTCGCCGCCGAGGCCGCCGCGCTGGCGCTGGCCACCGCCCGGTTGCCGGGCACCCCCGCCCAGGTGCTCCGGCGCCGGCTGGCCGCCCGGGTGACGGTCAGCGGCAGCGGCCCGCTCGGTTCCGCCATCGCTGTCGCTCTCGCTCAGGCGGGTGTCGGTCACGTTCATCCCGACCTGTCCGGATCAGTTCGCCCGGTCGATCTCGTCGGCACCGGTATCGCCGCCACTGAGATCGGGCATCCACTCGACTTCGCGGCCCGGGCGGCGGTAGAGCGGGCCGCCCCGGGTACCGGCACCGGCCCGCTCCGCCGACCCCGTCCGGACCTGGTCGTGCAACTCGGCGCCGACCGGCCGGCCGCGCTGCTGGCCGTCGGTCACGCGCAACGGCGACAACCGCACCTGCTGGTGGACATCCGGGAGGGTATTCCGGCGATCGGTCCGCTGGTCCGCCCACCGGTGGGCCCCTGCCTGCGCTGTCTTGACCTGCACCGGGCCGACCGGGACCCCGGCTGGCCGGGGCTCGCCGCCCAACTTGCCAGCACACCGCCCGCCCCGGCCTGCGCCGCGAGTCTCCTGCTGGCCGCCACCGGATACGCCGTCGGCGAGGCGCTGAGCCACCTCGACGGAGGCACTCCCGAGACCCTCGGTGGGTCAGTCGAGGTGGTGGCCCCCGGCAGCTTCCGGCGACGCTACTGGCCGCCGCACCCGCGCTGCCGCTGCGGCGGGTGACCGGTGCACCAGCGGCGGGTGCGGCTGCACGGCAGCAGCGGGCCGGCCGAGTCGGTAACAATGACCAAGTGACCGACATCCCGCGCCGGGCCGTGTCCCGGACCGCCAAGCTCGCCGCTCTGCCGCTCGGCTTCGCCGGCCGGACCGTCCTCGGCATGGGAAAACGCGTCACCGGGCTCGCCTCCGACGTGATCTCCGCCGAGATCCAGCAACGCACCGCCGAGCAGCTGTTCAGCGTTCTCGGCCAGCTCAAGGGCGGAGCGATGAAGTTCGGTCAGGCGCTGTCGGTGTTCGAGGCCGCCCTACCGGAGGAGATCGCCGCGCCCTACCGACAGGCGCTGACGAAACTTCAGGAGGCCGCGCCGCCGCTGCCCGCCGCCAGCGTGCACAAGGTGCTGGCCGAGCAGCTGGGTCCGGCCTGGCGGGACCGGTTCGTGAGCTTCGACGATTCCCCGGCCGCCGCGGCCAGCATCGGGCAGGTGCACCGGGCCGTCTGGCGGCTGCCGGACGGCACCGGCCGTAACGCCGCAGTGAAGATCCAGTATCCGGGGGCCGGCGACGCCCTGCTCGCCGACCTCAAACAGCTCTCCCGGCTGGGCGGCATGTTCCGGGCCATCCAGCCCGGGCTGGACATCAAGCCCCTGCTGGCCGAGTTGCGGGAACGGATCACCGAGGAGCTGGACTACGAGTTGGAGGCGGAGTCGCAGCGAGCCTTCGCCGCCGGGTACGTCGACGACCCGGAGATCTACATACCGGAGGTCTTCCACGCCTCCCCCCGGGTCCTGGTAACCGAGTGGATGACGGGCACCCCGCTGGCCGACATCATCCGGTCCGGCAGCGAGGAGCAGCGCGACGAGGCGGGCCGGCTGATGGCCACCCTCCACCTCTCCGCTCCGGCTCGGGCCGGGCTGCTGCACGCCGACCCGCATCCGGGCAACTTCCGCCTGCTGCCCGACGGCCGACTCGGTGTGATCGACTTCGGGGCGGTGGCCCGGATGCCGGAGGGGACACCGGAACCGATCGGCCGCATCGCCGGGCTGGCCCTGCGCGGCGACGCCGACGAGGTGGTGGCCGGGTTGCGAGCCGAGGGCTTCGTCAGTACCTCCGAGCCGATCGACGCGGACGCGCTGCTGGAGTTCCTACGCCCGATGCTGGAGCCGATCGCCGCCGACGAGTTCCGCTTCACCCGGGCCTGGCTGCGTGCCGAAGCCACCCGACTGGCCAGTCCTCGTTCCCCGGCGTACCAGCTCAGCCGGCAACTCAACCTGCCGCCGTCCTACCTGCTCATCCACCGGGTGACCCTCGGGTCGATCGGGGTGCTGTGCCAACTGGAGGCCAAGGCCCCCTACCGGGGCATCCTGGAGCGCTGGCTGCCGGGATTCGCTCCGGTCGGCTGATCAGGGTGCGGTGTCCAGACATGACGCGGCGGGCGGGGACCATCGGTCCCCGCCCGCCGTATGTGGTGTCGTCCTACAGAACGCCCAGTTCGCGGGCCGACCGGGCGCGGCCGGTCATGGCGATGGTACGGGCGGATCGGGTTGCCTCAGTGCTCGTGGTGGTGCGACCGGCCTGAGGCCGGAGCATTCGAGCCCTCGACAACGCTTCGTGAAGTAGGTACATCTCGGCTCCGTTCGGAAGGTGCAGCATTTCGATCAGCTTTCTGTCGGCCGGTGCGACACCGGCGGGGTTGGTCCGAATCGGGAACATGTCAGGCAGCCAGCCGGACAGCGCTGCGCGACGTGGCGAGACCATTGGCCGCCAGCCGCGCCTCGGCCTCGACCCGCAACTCGGCGTCACGGGCGAGGTCCTCCTTGCGCGGGCGACCACGGGGCCGCTTGCGCGGAACGACCGCGCCACGCTCGAAGATCTCGCCGCCCCAGACGCCCCACGGCTCGGCCCGCTCGACCGCGCCGGCCAGGCACTCGACGCGCAGCGGGCAGTCCCCGCAGAGCGACTTGGCCAGTTCCAGCTCGGTGGGCGAGTCGGAGAACCACAGGTCGGGGTCGAACTTCCGGCAGGGCAGGTTCGCCTCCACCTCGACGCTCACGTCGAGCGGGGCCAACGCCAGACTCATCGCCCGGTCACCTCTCTCTCACTGCGATCTCGTGGATCGCTGTTCCGACGTACTTCGGCGGTGCAAAAAACTGAGGCCGCGGATCCCGGTATGCGGGTTCCGCGGCCTCGAGGTGAGCCGGTGGTCTGGTGTCAGACCGGTCTACCTCGAGGTGGAACACCGCGGACGTCCATCCGCTTGTTGACGCCATCGACGCCCTTGCCCGTGAAGCCACTGCTCCCCTGGAGCCCGTTCGTGACCGGTGCGAGGATCAGCTCGGCCTGAATCTCGGCCCGGTGCACCTGCGGAGCCCACGGTCGCGTAGCGACGGTGGTGGCCCGGACTTCCGCCAGCGGAGCGGCGGTCGCCAGGGCAGCCGACAGCGGAGCGACGGCAACGGGCAGCGCCGTCGGACGCTTGTAGATGTAGCTCTCCATCGGTGCCACCTCCTTTGACGTTCACTCGTGGTCGACCCGGACACAAACCCCGTGAGCAGCCCGAACAGGGCCCCCTTCCGAGGTGTGTCCTGAGGCTATGCCGGTCGGTAGGGCGAGGGCAAACGAATTAACGGTCAGATTCAGAAAGTTTTCTGCGGGCAGATTTCGTCGACCGCCGCGCCCCCCACCAACGCCAGCACCGCCTCCCCGTACAGGCCCAGTTTGCGCGGCCCGATCCCGGCGATCGCGACCAGTTCCTCGGCCCGGCCCGGCCGCCGCTCGGCCAGTGCCACAAGCGTCGCGTCGGTGAAGACCACGTACGCGGGTACCTTCTGCGCCCCGGCGACCCGGGACCGCCACTCGCGCAGCCGCTCGTGCAGCTCCTCGTCGATGTCGGAGGGACAGGTGGCGCACCTGCCCAGCTTGCGGTCCGGCCCGGCGAGCAGGGTCGTGCCGCAGATCCGACAGGACACGATCCGGGTGGCGGCCCGCCGCTGCGGGGTCCGCACCGATCGCCCTTCACTGGCCCGCTCCGTCGCGGAGGTGGGCGCCAGTTGCGGCAGGAAACGGCACGGCCGTCGGGGCCGGCCGCCCGGCGAGCGCGCCGAGGCGTACGACAGCCAGAGCCACTGCCGGGCCCGGGTGATACCGACGTAGAGCAGGCGGCGTTCCTCCTCGACCTGCTCGGTGGTGCGCGCGTACGTGGTGGGCAGGGTGCCCTCGGCCAGGCCGACCAGGAAGACGGCGTCCCACTCCAGCCCCTTGGCGGAGTGCAGGGAGGCCAGGGTCACCCCGTCCACGGTCGGTACGTGCTGCTGAGCCGCCCGCCGGGCCAGTTCCTCGGTGAAGTCGGTGAGGGTGACCGGGCGTTCCACCGTGGCAGCCACCCCGAGCGGCAGGATCTCCGGCGTGGCCGCGTACTCCTCGGCGAGCTGTACCAGCGCGGCCAGCGCCTCCCACCGCTCGCGGGCGGCACCACCCGGTGGAGGGGTGTCGGGTGCCCATCCGACGCCCGCCAGCGCCTCGACCACCGCCGCCCGCAAGGGGGTCTCACCGGGCAGCGACCGGGTCGCCGCGCGCAGCGCGACCATCGCCTGACGCACCTCGGCACGCTCGAAGAACCGCTCCGCTCCCTGGACCAGGTACGGCACGCCGGCCTCGGCGAGCGCCTTCTCGTACGCCTCGGACTGGGCGTTGGTGCGGAACAGCACGGCGACCTCGCGGGCCGGGGTGCCGGCGTCGATCAACGCACGGCAGCGGGCGGCGACCGCGGCGGCCTCGGCCGGCTCGTCGGTGAAGATCCGCCGCTCCGGCTCCGGGCCGGCGGGGCGCTGCCCGACCAGTTCCAGACGCAGCCGCGCCTCGGTGCCCCGCGCCTGCGAGATGACCGCGTTGGCGAGCCCGACCACCTGCGGAGTCGAACGGTAGTCGCGGACCAGCCGGACCACTGTGGCCGCCCGGTGCCGACGCGGGAAGTCGACCAGGTACGCCGAGGTGGCGCCGGTGAACGAGTAGATGGTCTGGGAGGCGTCGCCGACCACTGTCACGTCGTCGCGGCCGCCGAGCCAGGCGTCCAGCAGCCGCTGCTGCAGCGGGTTGACGTCCTGGTACTCGTCCACGACGAGGTGCCGGTACTGGTTGCGGACCTGCTCGGCGACGTCCGGATGCTCCTCGATCCCCCAGACCGCGGCACGCAGCACGTCCTCGAAGTCGATCACCCCGCCGGTCCGCTTGAGCCTCTCGTACGCGGCGAACACCTCCGCCACCCTCGCCGGCTCGTGCGAGGTCTCCCGCAGCGCCTTGGCCGCGGCCACCACGTACTCGCCCGGCTCGACGAGGGAGGACTTGGCCCACTCGATCTCACCGGCGAGGTCGCGGGCGGCCGTCCGGTCGGCCCGTAGACCGGCTCGCGCCGCCGCCAGGGTGACCAGCCTGACCTTGCTGTCCAGCAACTCGGGCATGGCCCGACCGTCGAGCAGCCGGGGCGCGAAGTAACGCACCTGGCGCAGCGCCGCCGCGTGGAAGGTACGCGCCTGGACGCCGCCCACGCCCGCCTTGGCGAGCCGCTGGCGCAGTTCCGCGGCGGCGCGGGCGGTGAAGGTGACAGCGAGCACATGCCGGGCCGATATCTCACCGGTCAGCGCCCGGTACGCGATCCGGGACGTGACCGCCCGGGTCTTCCCGGTACCGGCACCGGCGAGCACGCAGACCGGGCCGGCCGGGGCGGTCACCGCCGAGCGTTGCTCCGGGTCGAGCCCGGCGAGCACGCGTTCGGACGCTGCGTTAACCACCACAGCGGGGAATTGTCGCAGCTTCCCCGGATGTTGCAGCGGATAGCCTGTGCTTGATCGGCAAGCCACCGGGCGAGACGTTGGAGGATCTGACCATGCTGACGATGTATTCCACTCCCTGGTGCGGCTACTGCCACCGGCTGAAGTCGCAGCTCGACCGGGAGGGGATCGCCTACCAGGTGGTCGACATCGAGCAGGATCCGGCGGCCGCGACGTTCGTGATGCAGGTCAACGGCGGCAACCAGACGGTGCCCACGCTGCGCTTCGCCGACGGCAGCGCGCTGACCAACCCGTCGATCAGCCAGGTCAAGCAGCATCTGGCAAGCATCGCCGCCTGACCGCCCCCCTTCCGCGTTGATCATGAAGTTGTTGCCCGGGTAAGCGTCTACCTGCGGCAACAACTTCATGATCAGCGGCTCCGGAGGGCCGGTTGGCTGCCTTCGGGGGTCAGGCGTGGGGCGGGGAGTCGGGGCCGTGGCGGCGGCCCGGGTGGAGGGCTCAGGTGGCGCCCGCGCCAGAGGTAGTTGCCGGCGAGCAGGGTCGCCAGACCGACCGCCGCGAAGACCAGCCGGTAGTCGAGCAGGGCGACGACCAGGGCACCCATGCCGATCGAGAACGCCTGCGGGCACCTGACCACCGCCTCGGCGGCGGCGGCGACCCGGCCGAGCAGTTCCGGCGGAGTCCGTCGCTGGATCAGGGTGTGCAGCCCGACCAGGGTCAGCGGCAGCGACAGACCCGCCATCAGCACCGCGGCGAGGCCGAGCCACAGATTCGGGTACGCCAGCATCAGCGCGGCGGGTCCGAAGAGCGCCACGCCGACGGCGAGGGTGCCCAGCTCACCGACCCGGCGCAGCACGGCGGCGGAGGCCAGCCCACCCATCAGGCCACCGACGCCCTGCGCGGTGAAGAGCACGCCCACGAACGCCGGCTCCCGCCCGAGCCCCCGGTCCACGTACGCGAAGATCAGTGACTCGGTGAAGCCCATCACCAGCGAACCGAGGCCGTAGCCGAGCAGTGCCCGGCGCAGCGCCGGCTCGCCGGCCAGGTGGCGGAGCCCGGCGACCAGTTCCGCCGGCCAGCGCGCGCGGGGCTTGGCGTCGTCGGCCAGCGCACCGGGTGACTCGCGCGGCGTGGCGAACCGCCACGGCGCGCCGACCACCACGGCGGCGGTCAGGAATCCGACCATCCCGACCACGGCCAGCAGCCAGCCGCCGAGCGCCACGTAGAGGCCGGCACCGACGAGCGGGCCGATCAACCGCAGCCCCTGCCGGGCCGTCTGCAACGCCCCGTTCGCCTCGCCGAGCAGGTCCGGCGGCACCAGTTCCCGCACCAGGCGGCTGAGCACCGCACCGACGGTCAGGTTCGACAACCCGTACAGCGCGGCCACCGCGTAGATGACCCACATGTCGCCCGCGTCGCGGACCGCGAAGAGGGGGGTGAGCAGCAGCGCCGTCGCGAGGTTGGTGACCACGAAGAAAGGACGCCGCGGATACCTGTCGACGAACCAGCCGACCAGCGGCGCGAGCGTCCGTGGCGCGAGGATGACGAAGATCGTCGCGCCGGCGAGGCCGTCCGATCCGGTGAGGTCCTTCACCCAGACGGCAAGCGCCAGCAGCAGGATCGACTCCGCGGTCATGCTGGCCAGCAGTCCGCCGAAGAGCAGGCGGAAGTCCGGGCGACTCAGGACGGTGCGCATTGATCCTCCGGTGGCGCGACTCGGGGCGGCGGGTGGATTCGGTGGAGCCGGCGACGCGGATCGCGCCGACCTCAGTCGCTGTCGGGTCTGCGTATTTCTGATGACACGCCCTCCGCCGGTACCTCCGGCGCCGGTCGCGCCGTCCATACTGACCGTGGGGGGCGAATTTCATACAGTTACCGTCGCGTCTGCGGCGGTCGACGGAAAAGAGGACACTGTGCCTCCTGCCGCACCCAGCCCGATCCTGCGCCGCCGCCGGCTCGGCGGTGAGCTGCGCCGCCTGCGCGAAGCCGCCGGGCTCACCGGTGACCAGGTCATCGAACGCGTCGGCTGGGCATCCGCGTCCAAACTGTCCCGCCTGGAGAACGGCCGCAGCCGACCCGACCCAGGCGACGTCCGGGACCTGCTCGACCTGTACCACGTCGACGACAGCCTCCGGCTGGAGCTGCTCGGCATCACCCACGAGGCCGGCGACATGCGTGGCTGGTTGAAGAGATATCCGGCGATGACCCAGCAGCAGCGCGGCTTCGCCGAGCTGGAGGCGGGTTGCGCCGAGATCTCCGAGTACAACCCGGTACTGGTGCCGGGGCTGTTGCAGACCACCGGGTACGCGCGGATGCGGATCTCCTCGGCCTGGCAGGTCGATCAGGCCGCCGGCGCCCCGGAGGCCGAGGACGAGATCGAGACAGAGATCAGGGCCCGGTTGGCGCGACAGTCGGCGCTCACCCGGGAGACCGACCCGCCCCGCTACACGGCGGTGCTGGAGGAGTCCGCGCTCGGCCGCCGGGCCGGGCCACCCGAGGTGCTGCGTGAGCAGCTGGCACAGCTCTGCGAGCTGGCCATGCTGCCCAACGTCACGCTGCACGTGCTTCCCCGCGACACTCCGATCGGCCAGTGGTACCTCCCGCCGACCGCGTTCTCGGTCTACCGGTTCGCCGATCCCCTCGATCCGGAGACGCTCGCCATCGAAGGTGGCTTCACCGACGTCATGTCGACCGAGGTAATCACCCTAAATCGCTATAAAGTGGTGTTCGAGTGGCTATGCACGGCGGCACTCTCCGCAACGGACACCCTCTCCTGGCTGATGGAGTCGTCGGGACGGCTGTCCGCCGCGGCGACCCCGCCCACTGTGGCGGGTGGTCCGGCAACGGCGCCGGCCCAACGCCGCAGAGCCTCCGGGCGCCTGACGGAACGGTGACCAGCACCGGTCCGCCGTCGGGACGTGCTGCGCCACTCGTTCCATCGGTTCACCTCAGGAGCGCAACGATGAACGAGTTCCGCAACACGCCGTCCGTCCTCGCCCAACTCGCGGACGCACCCTGGCGCACCAGTACGCGCAGCCAGACCTCCAACTGTGTGGAGGTCGCACCGCTGTCCCACGGTCCCGCCGCGGTGGCGCTGCGCGACAGCAAGGACCGTGGTGGCCCGGTGCTGCTGTTCGGCCGGACCGGATGGCAGGGCTTCATCTCCGGTGCCAGGAACGGGCAGTTCGACAAGCCCTAGCACGCGAACGTCCTGCGGGGCCGCCGGCGCTACCGCCGGCGGCCCCGTCGTCGTCTGCCCCGACAACCCCCTGAGCAGGGGTCGGATGATCGGTCGGGCCTGTGGACCGATGGGCGCGTTTCACTTGCTGGGACGCAGGGCGGGCGTACGATGGCGGGGTAGTGACGTGGAACTTCCACGGTTCCACCCGTCGCGACCCATCCGGAGACCCACATGCGGTTCCTGATCGTTCGCACCAACATTCGTGCCGCCGCCGACGCCGACATCACCGCCGCCTGGGCCGGAGGTCAGCGGCTGCGGGACGAGACCGCCCGGCCCGAGCCACGTCGCCAGGTCGTCCACGCCGACGACCGCGACGCCGCGCTGCTGCTGGCCCGCGCGATCTCCACCGTGGGCGCCGTACGCTCCGGCAGGCAGCGGGTCAAGGTGCTGCCGCTGGACGACAGGCGCCACCAACGGGCCGCCCCCGGCTGGCCCGGCACCTGAACCACCACCCGTCCGTCGTGGTCGACCGGCTCCCCCGCCGTGTTCCTCACCAGCCGACCACGACGGCCCGTGTCCCCGGTCCGTGACCGCCGCGGCAACGACGGTCACGGACCGGGGCCGCACCGCCGACAGTCCGTACCTCAGCAGCGCCCGTCAAGCCAGCGGTGCACCAGAAACAGCGCGATCGACGAGGGTGGGGGCAGCAGCAGACGGGCATCACCCACCTCGACCGGCCGGCCGGCGAGCGCCGCCTCGATCTCCTGCCGGGAGAACCAGCGTGCCTCGGCGATCTCGGTCGGATCGACCCGCAGCGGTTGCGCCGGGTCTGCGATGGCCAGGAAACCGAGCATCAGCGAGCCGGGAAACGGCCATGCCTGGCTGCCCGCGTACGTGATGTCGGAGACCTCGACGCCCACCTCCTCGCGGACCTCGCGCAGCACCGCGGCCTCGGCCGACTCCCCCGGCTCCAGATAGCCGGCCAGGCAGGAGAACCGGCGCTCGCCCTTCCTGCTGGGCCAGGTCGCGTTGTTGCCGAGCAGACACCGGCCCTCGACGCCGTCGACCCCGTCGTGCACGAGCACGATCATGGCCGGGTCGGTACGTGGCCACACCCGCTCGCCGGTACGGTCCACCCGGGTCCAGCCGGCCTCGTCCGCCCGGGTCGGCTCACCGGTGACCGGATGGTAGAGGTGCCGCAGGTGCCAGTTGGTCAACGCCAGCGCGGTGGTGAACAGCCCGGCGTCCCGGTCGCTGAGCAGATGCCCGACGTCCCGCAGGTGGGCCGGCCGGGTCTCCGACGCCGCCGGCAGTGCGCTGTGCACACAGAAGACCGACGCCCCGTCCGGCTCGACACCGAGGAACATCGCGTCCGAGGCGAGAGCCGGCGGCAGTTGGTCGGTAGCCAGCAGCACCAACTCCGGCTCGGCGGTGTCGGTACGTACCAGGGCCCGCCCGCCTGTCTCGACGTCCAGCACCAGCACCCGCGCCCCGACCCACGCCTGGGCCAACCACTGCGGGTCGGTACGCCGGTGCGCCGCGCGGTCCAGCGTGGAACGGGCCAACGGCGGGCTGCTCTCCCCGCACCCGCTCACGACGGCACCCCGCCGCGAGGCCGGCCGACCTGCGACACCACCGCACGACGACGCACGCCCATCACGAAACAGCGGCGGTCTCGACCGGCGCCAGCGTGGCCAGTGACGCGGCGACCCGCTCGGCGTCACCGAGCACCACCGTGACCGCTCGCGACGGGGCGAGGTAGCGAGCCGCCACCTCGGTGATGTCGTCGACGCCCACCTTCGTCAGCCGGGCCGCGTGTTCGGCCAGGAAGTCCAGCCGCAGCCCGTTGCCGGCGTACGCGCTGACCAGTGATGCCAGCCCGGCCTGCGTGGAGATGCCGAGCTGGAGCGTGCCCAGGGCGTACTGCCTGGCCTGTTCCAACTCGTCCGGAGCGGGCGGCACGGTGGCCAGCCGGCCCAACTCGTACGTCGTCTCCAACAGCGCCGGTGCCGTCACCTCGGTGGCCACCTCCGCGGCGGCCACCAGCACCGAGCCGCCCACCGAGTGCTCGATCAGCGAGTGCGGACCGTACGTGTAGCCCTTGTCCTCCCGGATGTTCTCCACCCACCGGGAGGAGAAGTAACCGCCGAAGACCAGGTTGGCCAACTGCAGAGCCGCATGGTCGGGATGCGTACGCGGCACCGCCGGCAACGCCACCCGCATCGACGACTGCACCGACCCGGGCCGGTCGACAAGCAACAACGGCCCCGGTTCCAGCGGCGGGGCGGGCGGCACGTCGGCCGCGTACCCAGCGCCGTTCCAGCCGCCGAGCGCCTTCTCCGCCGCGTCCAACGCCCGCTCCGGGCGAAGGTCCCCGACCAGCACGAGCACCGCACCCGCCGGATGCACCCGCTGGGCGTGCAGCGACCGCAACGCCGCCGGGCGAACGGCCCTGACCTGCTCCGGATCCGGTGTCTGCACGGCGTACGGGTGCCTGCCGAAGATCCGCCGGAGCAGCGCCGTACGAGCCTGATGCCCCGGTTGGCTCCGGGCGACCTGGATCCCGTCGACGAGCCGGTCCCGCTCGACGCCCACCCATCCGGCCGGGTAGCTGGCACCGGTGAGGACCTCCGCGAGGATCTCCAGCATCCGGTCCAGCCCGGTGGCCAGGCCGGTCCCGGAAATCATCAGCCGGTCCGGGTCGAGCCCGGCGGAGAGCCCGCCGCCGATCTTCTGCAACTCGGCGGCGATCTGCACGCTGCTCATCGTCTCCGTGCCGGAGAGCATGGTCTGCGTGAGCAGGTGGCCCCGGGCCAGGTGAGCCCGCCCGAAGGGCATCCAGAGTCGCAGCTCCACCAACGGGACCGCCGGCCGGCGGACCACGATGACGGTGAGCCCGTTGCCGAGCGTGCGCTCGGTCTGCCGGGGCAGCTTGAGCCGGCGGGTCGGGCCCAGCGGCGGCAACTGTCGGCGCGGCGCGGTCGCGGTCACCGTGCACCACCTCCGGGGACGACCTCGATGGACGCGCGGCGCTCCGGGCGCAGGGTCGCCGCGGCGGCCCGGACCTGCTCGTCGCTGACCTCACCGATCATGCTTGGCAGCTCGCCGAGCAGCCCCGGCTCGCCGCGTTGCTGCTCCAGCACCGCCATCCGCAGCGCCCGACCGAGCACCGCATCGGTGTCGCGCAGCAGGTGGGTGGCCATCCGCGCCTGGGTGCGGGCAAGTTCACCGTCGCCGAGGCCGTCCTGGGCGAGCCGGTCCAGTTCCTCGTCCAGGGTCCGCAGCACCTTGTCGACATCGCCACCCGGCGGCAGGTGCGCCTGCAGCACAAGCGCGGTCGGGTCGCGTACGTCGAACGGGTCACCCATGATGCCCAGGTAGCCACCGAGGCTGGTCACCGAACGGTCCCGGTGCACCAGTCGCTCCACCAGCCGCGACGCGTCACCGTCGGTGAGCACCTCGGCCAGCACCACGTACGGCAGGTAGGCGGCGAAGTCGTGAACCGGGTCGGGCACCCGCCACGCCGCCGCCACCGCCGGCAGCGGGGCCAACTGGTCGGTGTACGAGGTGCGCCGCTCGGCGGTCAGGTCCGGCTCGGCGAAGTCCGGCCGGTCGGGTGCCGGGCGGGCCGGCACGTCACCGAAGTGCCGCTCGATCAGCGTGGCGGCCTCGGCGGTGTCGATGTCCCCGCTGACCGCGAGTACCGCGTTGCCGCTGGCGTAGTAGCGCCGGAAGAAGTCGGCGGCGTCGGCGACGGTGGCCGACTCCAGATCGTCGAAGGAGCCGTACCCGTCATGCGCGTTGGGAAAGGTGTCGAACAGCACCGGCGGCAGGGTCAGCCAGGGAAACCCGCCGTACGGCCGGTTGAGCACGTTGACCCGGATCTCCTCCTTGACCACGTCGACCTGGTTGCGCAGGTTCTCCTCGGTCAGCCGAGGGCCGCGCATCCGGTCGGCCTCCAGAAACAGCGCCCGCTCCAGGGCGTTGCTCGGCAGCGTCTCGAAGTAGTCGGTGTAGTCCAGGTGGGTGGAGCCGTTGAAGGTGCCACCGGCGCCCTGCACGTACCGGAAGTGGGCGAGCTTCTCCAGGTTCTCCGAGCCCTGGAACATCAGGTGCTCGAAGAGGTGAGCGAAGCCGGTGCGCCCCTGCGGCTCGGACCGGATGCCGACGTCGTAAACCACCGCCACCCCGATGACCGGGGCACTGCGATCGGGGGTCAGAACGACCCGTAGGCCGTTGTCGAGGGTGAACCGTTCGACCGGATACCTCGTCGCTGGGATTCTCGCTCTGCGGGTCGGCACGGATCCGACCCTAACGTCTCACCGCGCCCGCCGGTGCCTGCGCGCGAGGAAGCACACGACGTCCCGCCCGGGTGACGACCGGCCGGAGCGACCCCCCGTCAGCCGGACGCGCTGCCGATGCGATCGGTAGGCGCCGGTCCGTGCAGATCCACCAGACCGGACGGAGCGGAACCGCCCGGCGTGACCGGCCAGGGTGCGAACGCCACGCCCGTGGCAAGCAGCAGCCCGACTGCCGCCACCGCGATCACCAGGAGCAGCTCACGCGCCGCCGAACCCACCATGGTCGTCCTCCCCCGTACCGAACACGAGCCCCCCGGCTCGCCCCCCGTTGCCAGGGTTCCGCAGCCGGGCGAGGGTGACAGTCGCCCACCCGACGGTCGGAAGGCTGATTACCGACTCAGAGAGCGGCTGATCGGAGCCGGCCGGAACGCGCTGGCAGAGACCAACCGGGAGCGCCGGCTGCGCATCCGACCACCCCTGTCAGCAAACACGGACGGCCGGGCCGCCACCGGTGCGCAGTTGCCCGGCGGCGACCCGGCCGACACCGGGTGACCGGAGGTCAGAGCGGACGGATGTTCTCCGCCTGCGGGCCCTTCTGGCCCTGCACGACCTCGAACTCCACCCGCTGGTTCTCGTCGAGGCTGCGGTAGCCGGAGGACTGGATCGCCGAGAAGTGGGCGAAGACGTCCGCGCCGCCGCCGTCGGGGGTGATGAAGCCGAAGCCCTTGTCAGCGTTGAACCACTTGACGGTGCCAATAGCCATGCTTGTTTCGTCTCCTTGACGGAACGTCAACTCCGCACCTGTTGCGGAGTTGAAAGAGGAATGTCCCGGACGTACCTGCCCGGAACGCCTGTCGCTGCTGGTCGCCCCGCCCGGAGAAGTCCGGACATAACAAAGAGCGCCTGGGGCCACATTCCGCCAGGCGCAAACAGAGCTGGTAACCGAAACTGCAACGGGGGAACCCTACCACGAATCCGGCGCTGCGCCAGTACCTCACGTCGACTCGGGAATGGATCTGATCAACCCGGTCAGCCCGTCGACGTCGAGCAGGTCCGCCGGGCGGACGGTCACCCCGTCCCGCACGTAGTGGAACGCCGCGCCGACCCGGTCGACAGGTACACCGGCCAGCTCCGCCCAGGCCAGCCGGTAGACCGCCAGCTGCACCGCCGCCACCTCGGCGGCGGCCCCGTCCGGCCGGGCGCCGGTCTTCCAGTCGACCACGTCGAAGCGGTCGCCGGGACGACGGAACACCGCGTCCATCCGGCCGCGTACCACCACGCCGCCGATCACCGTCGCGAACGGCACCTCCACCTCGACCGGGGTGCGGTCCGCCCACTCGCTCGCCAGGAAGCGCCGCTGAAGCTCGACCAACTCCTCGTCCGGCGCCGCGTCGGCGTCCGCCGCCCCCGGCAACTCGTCGGTGTCGAGCAGCCGGTCCGCGCCGAACCGCTGTTCCAGCCAGGCGTGAAACGCGGTGCCCCGGCGGGCGTACGGGTTGGGCTCGGAGGGCATCGGACGACGCAGTGCCCGGGCCAGCCCTGCCGGGTCCCGACGCAACGCGACAAGTTGCGTCACCGACAGGTGCTCGGGCAGCGACACCTCGACCGGGCCGGAGAGCCGGCTCAGCTCCGCCCGCTCGGCCAGCAGCAACTCAGCCTCCCGCCGCCACCGGGCCACCTCCGGATCCGAGCCGGCCGCGTCGGCCGGCCCTTCCCCGTCCCGGTCGCCATCGCCGCCGCCGTCGCCGTCGGTCAGGAAACGGCGGACCAGCGCGGCCGCCTCGGCCAACACGGGACGGCGGGGGCCGAGCGGATCCGCCGGCCACTCGGCCCGCAACACCACCTCGGTGGTCGGGTTCACCGCGTCCGGCGCCGGTTCCGGAGTCCACTCGTCGACCAGATGCCCGGCGCCGGCGTCCAGGCAGGCGTCGTACACCTCGCGGAGCAGCGCCGACGGGCCACGCGGCCGCTTGGTGCCCTCACCCCACCAGTGACCGGAGCAAAGCAGCAGGCGTCGGGGCCGGGTCACCGCCACGTACGCCAGCCGCCGTTCCTCCCGCTCGTCGTGGGCTCGCCAGGCGTCGGTGAAGTCCTCCACCGCCCGGGCCACGCCACGCTGGTCGTCCGCCTCGGCCAGGGCCAGCTCGGGCAGCCCGTCGGCGTCCCCCCGCAACGGAAACGGCAGCACGCCCAGACCGCCGAGCCAGTGGTCCGAGTTGCGGACCGGCCCCGGCCACACACCACGACTGAGCCCGGCCACCGCCACCACGTCCCACTCCAGGCCCTTGGCGGCGTGTGCGGTGAGGATCTGCACCGCCCCCTCGACCACCTCGACCTCGCCCGGCGTGAGACCGCGCTCCTCGTCCTCGGCGGCGGCGAGATAGGCCAGGAAACCGGCGAGCGTGGCGGCCGGCGACTCCCCGCTGAACCGGGCGGCCACGTCACCCAACGCGTCCAGGTGACCCCGGGCCAGGCCGGCGTCACCGGCGCCGTCGCGGCCGGCCCGCACCGCCACCTCCACGTCCAGCCCGGTGGTCCGCTCCACGTCCGCGATGAGCTCGGGCAGGGACTGGTCCAGCCGGTAGCGGAGCAGGCCCAGTTCCCGGGCGTACGCGCGCAGCCGCGCATACCCCTCGGCCGAGTACGCCTGCGCGGGCCCCAGGTCGGCGAGCGCCTCCACCAGGGTCGCCTCGTCGAGGCGATCGGGGGTGATCTCCGGGGCGCCGTCGTCGGCGAGCCGGCGGCGGGCCGCCGCGATGGCCCGGGCCCGGCGGTGCAGGGCCACCAGGTCCCGCGGCCCGATCCGCCACCGTGCACCGGTCAGCAGACGCAGCAGCGCGGCCCCGTCGGTCGGGTCGGCCAGCACCCGCAGGGTGCAGACCACGTCGCGTACCTCCGGGGTGTCCAGCAGACCGCCGAGCCCGACCACCTCGACCGGCAGCCCGCGCTCGCGCAGCGCCGCGGCGATCGCCGGGATCTGGCTACGCAGTCGGACCAGCACCGCCGTGGTCGGGCGTCGGGTCACCGGAATCTGCTCGGGCAGCGCACCCGGCGTGCCGGCCGCGCCCCGCCAGGCGGCCAGCACGCTGTCGGCGATCCAGTCGGCCTCGTCGGCGTACGTCGACAGCAGTGCGCAGTGCACAGTGCCGGCGGCGGCCCCGCGCGGGCTGCGATGCGGGATCGGCTCGTCGACGCCGAGCGCGGCGTGCAGCTCGGGCACCCGGGCCCCGGCCGCCCGCAACGGCGTGGCCAGTGCGTTCGCCACCGCGAGGATCTCCGGTCGGTTACGCCAGCTGGTGGTCAGCCCGAGCACCTGCGACGGGCTGCCGTCGGCCCGGGCGAACTCGGTAGGGAAACGGTCCAGGGTGCCGGCGCTGGCTCCCCGCCAGCCGTAGATGGACTGGCAGGGGTCACCCACCGCGGTCACCGGATGCCCGCCGCCGAACAGCGCGCCGAGCAGCACCACCTGGGCGTGGCTGGTGTCCTGGTACTCGTCGAGCAGCACCACCCGGTAGCGGCCGCGCTCGATCTCACCCACGCCAGGATGGTCCCGGGCGACCCGGGCCGCCCGGGCCAGCTGGTCGGCGAAGTCCATCGCCTCGAAATCGTCCTTGCGGCGGGCGTACCCGCGCACCAGCGGCAGCAGCTTCAGCCGGGTTTGCTGGAGGGCGAGGGCCTTGCGTACCCCGGCGTAGATCCGCCCCGGACGCGACTGCACGTCGGCGAAGAACCGGCCGGTCCAGGCGGCCAGGTCGTCCGGGTCGACCAGGTGCTCGTCCAGCTCGCCGGCGAGCGCCAGTACCGCGTCGGTGACGGTGCTCGGCATCCGGTCTACCTCGGACATGTCGCCGTCGTAGTTGCGCACGATCAGGTCGACCAACTGCCAGCGGGACGCCTCGGTCAGCAGCCGGGTCGAGGGCTCGTAGCCGGCGCGCAGGCCGTGCTCGGTGACGATCCGTCCGGCGTACGAGTGGTAGGTGGCCACCGTCGGCTCGCCGGCGAGGGGGTCGTCGAGGGGGTTCCGCTCGCGTCGGCCCAGCCGGCGGACCAGCTGGTCGAGCCGGACCCGCACCCGGTGCGCCAGCTCACCGGCGGCCTTGCGGGTGAAGGTGAGGCCGAGCACCTGCTCCGGCCGGACGTACGAGTTGGCCACCAACCAGACCACCCGGGCGGCCATCGTCTCGGTCTTGCCCGAGCCCGCACCGGCGACCACCAGCAGCGGCTCGACCGGCGCGGCGATGATCGCCGCCTGTTCCCGGGTGGGGGCCGGCAGGCGGAGCAGCTTCGCCAGTTCCACAGGTGTGTACCGGGGGCCGGCGTCGGCGGCGCGGGGCGCCGGTGTGACCGGCTCGAACAGGGTGGGCTGGCTCACGGCTCGACCACCTGCCGTCCCTGACCGGAGACCGGGCAGCTGCTGCGCACCGGGCAGACCCGGCACTTCGAGTTGGCGACCGCCGCGAAGGTGGCGGCGGCCATCGTGTCGGCGGTACGACGCACCAGCGCGGTCGCCCAACCAGCCTCCGGACCGTCGGTGGCCGGCGGTTGAGCCTGCTCGCGGGCGTCCTTCGCAGCGGTGCCGAGCTGCACCAACGCCGCCCCGCCGGGCTCGTCGCCGAACTCGGCGAACGCACCCGCCTCCACCGCCGCCTGGTACGCACCCAGCTGCGGATGCTCGGCCACCTCACCCTCGGTGACAGCTGTGGACTTGCCGGTCTTCAGGTCGATGACCACCAGCCGGCCGTCCGCGTCGACCTCCAGTCGGTCCACCCGGCCGGTCAGCTCGACCGGCCGGTGCGGGTCGTCGAGGCGTACCGCGAATTCATGTTCGATGGCGAGCAGCCGGCGCGGGTTGGCGGCGAGCCAGCGGAGCAGCTTGTCCACCATCGCCTCGGCGCGGGCCTGCTCCGGGCCGACCATCCACCGCGCGGCCAGCTCGATCGCGTCGAAGCGGGCGGCCACGTACTCCAGCAGTGTCTCCCGGTCGGCGCGGGCGTCCTCGGCGAGCATCGCCGCCGCGTGCACCAGGTTGCCGACGCCCTGCGCGGTGCTGGCCGGCGCGCTGCCGCCGTGCCGTTCCAGCAGCCAGCGCAGGCTGCACCTCAGCGCGCTCTCCATTCCCGACGGGGTCACCCGGACCGGCTCGCCGTCGTCGACCAGGGGCCGGTCGTCCGACAGGGCGCGCAGCCCCCACCAGTCGTCGGGGTGTGCGCCGGACACCCCGGCGGCGGCCAGCCGCGCCAGCTCAGCCGCCGCCGCGCGCCGCCGGGCGACCGACGCCGCCGGATCGGTGACCGCGGTACGCAGCTCCGCCACCAGCGCGGGCAGCGTGAGCGCCCGGGGCGGCCGACTCAACGGCAGCCGACCCGGCGCGGGCTGCTCAGCCCCGGTGGTGTCCGTCGGGCCGTCATCGCCCGGTGGGCGATCCGTGCCGGCGGGGAGCGGCTCGTCCGGTGGCGGGGACTGCGGCGGCGGACCGGCAGTGTCACCCGGATCGTCGGTGGGGCCGAGTTCGTAGAGGAAGCGGCTGGGTTGCTCCTCGTGGTCGTCGCCGCCCACCGACGCGGAGGCGACCGCGCTGACCAGCAGCCGTCGTCGAGCCCGGGTCACCGCGACATGGAACAGCCGCCGCTCCTCGTCGAGCAGCGCGGAGGTCTGCCCGACCACGGTGGCCACCGCAGCCGCGCCATCGCCTCGGCCGGCCAGCACGTCGACCAGGCGCTCCGAGCCGAGCAGGCTGCCGCGCAGCCGCAGGTCCGGCCAGACTCCTTCCTGCACCCCGGCCACCGCGACCAGGTCCCACTCGAGTCCTTTGGCGGCATGCGCGGTCAGCAGCCGCACGGCGTCGCCCCGGTCGGCGGTCGGCGCGAGCGTGTCAGCCGGCAGTTCCTGGCCGAGCACGTGGTCGAGGAAGACCTCGGTACGCGCACCCGGCAGCCGGTCGGTGAACCGGGCGGCGGCGTCGAAGAGAACAAGCACAGCGTCCAGGTCACGGTCGGCCGCCTCGGCCCGGCGACGCCTGGCGAGATCGCCCTCGCCGGCCACGGCCGGGCCCCGGGTCAGCGCGGCCGACCACAGCTCGGCCAGCCCGCTGGCCCGCCAGACCGCCCAGAGGACCTCCTCGGCGGTGGCGGCCGGCCGACCGGCCGCCTCCCGGGCGACGGCCAGCAGCCCGGCCACCGTCTGCGCCGGCTCGGCCCAACGCCGCTCGACTCCGGCCAGCTCGGCCGGGTCGCGTAGCGCCTCGATGATCAGCTCACCGGACGGCCGGCGGTCGCCCCGAGCCAGGGCGAGGGCACGCAGGCCCTGCCGCAGCCGCCGCTCCGCCAACGGGTCGGCACCGCCGAGCGGTGAATGCAGCAGCGCGACCGCGGCCTCCTCGTCGAGCCGCTCCGGCTCCAGCGCGCAGCGCAGCAGAAGCAGCAGCGGCGCGACCGCCGGTTGCAGGTGCAGCGGGAGATCCTCGCCGTGCACCACTGTCGGCACGCCGGCCGCGTGCAGCGCCCGACGCAGCCCGGGCAGGTGCCGGGCGGTGGAACGGACCAGCACCGCCATCCGCGCCCACGGCACGCCGTCGAGCAGGTGCGCCTCCCGCAACGCGTGCGCCAGCCACGCCGCCTCACTTGTGGTCGAGGAGAACGTGCGTACCTCCACCGCACCCGGCGGCGTCTCCGGCAGCGGTCGCAGCCGCCGGTGCGCGGCCGGTCCGCGTAGCCGTCGGGCCAGCCGGGTGGTGGCGGCCAGCAGCCGCTCGCCCGCGCGGTAGCTGGTGGTCAGCAGCACCTGCGCGGCCGGGGCGCCGGAGGCGGTACGGAACCGGTGCGGGAAGGTCGTCACGCCAGCCGGGTCGGCGCCCCGGAAGGCGTACGTGGAGGAGTCGGGATCGGCGAACGCGACAAGGGGAAGCCCGCCGCCGGCCACCGTGTCCAGCAGCTCCAGCTGCGCGGGGTCGGTGTCGGCGAGCTCGTCGACGTAGACGTGCGCCAGCCGGTGCCGCTCGGTGGCGAGCAGCTCCGGATCGTCGCGCAGCATCCCGGTGGCCGCCCGGACCAGCTCCGCCGGGTCGTAGGCGACCGAGCCGCGGTTGGCCACGTCACGCAGGGCCAGCACGGCGACGTACTGCCGCAGGAACCGGGCCGCGGCCGGCCAGTCGGCACGGCCCAGCCGTTCACCGAGCCTGGCCAGCTCGACCGGTCCCACCCCACGCTCGGCGGCACGCATCAGCAGGTCGCGCAGCTGGGCGGCGAACGCCCGGGTACGCAGTGCCGGCCGCAGCTCGGCCGGCCAGCCGACCGGATCGTCGTCGGGCTCCACGTCGGGCTCGGCTCCGACGACGTCCAGCAGCTCGCGGATGATCAGATCCTGCTCCGGGCCGGTGAGCAGCCGGGGTGACGGCTCACCGCGTTCGGCGGCGGCACGCCGCAGCAGGCCGAAGGCGTACGCGGGAAAGGTGCGCACCAGCGGTTCGCGCAGCACCCGTTGGCCGGTCGCGGCGATCCGGGCCTCGATCCGGTGTCGCAGGTCCGCGGCCCCACGCCGGCTGAAGGTGAGCACCAGGATCCGCTCCGGGTCGACTCCCTCGATCACCCGGGCGGTGACCGCCTCGACGAGCGTCCGGGTCTTCCCGGTGCCCGGTCCGCCCAGCACGAGCATCGGACCGGCGGTGTGCGCGACGACCTCCGCCTGCCGCGGATCCACCTGCCCCCGGCCGGCGGCAGCCTGGCCCGTTACGGCCTCACCCGGTTCGGCGTGGCCCGGCGCAGCGTGACCCTGACCGGCGGGCCCGGGCGGAGCGTGACCCTGGCCGGCGTGACCCTGGGTGGCGTGACCCTGGCCGGCTTGCCCGGGCGGGGCGTGACCCTGGGTGGCGTGACCTTGGCCAGCGTGGCCCGGGGCGGCGTGCTCCGGCGCGGCCTGACCTGGGGTTGCCTGCGGGTGAGCGGCATCCGAGGGCGGCCCGGCGGACGGGCTGCTCCCCTCGGTCGGCCCGGCGGGCCGACGCACCAACCGGTACGCCTGCATCCCGCCATCCCATCACGGCCCTGCGACACCGCTCGACGCGCCACACCCGGCTGGGCCGACGCCCGACCGCTCGACATGCGGCAAAGTGGGGCCTCCACTCGGCGGGAAAGCCCAACACGCCGCATCCCGAGCCGCTCACGTGCCGGGCCGGTCTGCCGGGGGCTGAGCGGGGCAGGTGGCGGCCGGAGGCGGGGCGGCCAGGGTCGAGCCTCGGCCAGGCGGGTTCAGGTGAGGCGGGACTCGATGAGGTCGAGAGCACTGGGGACGGTGTCGACCGAACGGAGCAGGTCGAAGCCGGCGGGTTTGAGGAAGGCCTGGTCGGTCAGGTCGCCCAGCCATTTCAGCAGCGGGCCGTAGAAGCCGTCGGTGTCGACAAGCACCATCGGCTTGTGGTGCAGGGCGAGCGTCGCGGTGGTCCAGACCTCGAAGAGTTCGTCGAGCGTGCCGAGCCCACCGGGCAGGGTGAGGAAGGCGTCCGACTTCTCGATCATGAGGATCTTCCGGCTGGCCATCGAGTCGGTGACCAGCAGTTCGTCGGAGGCGAGGTCGGCGACCTCCAGGTCGACAAGTGCCTGCGGTATGACACCGATCGTGCGGCCTCCCGCCGACCGGGCGCCGTTGACCAGCGCACCCATCATCCCGACGCAGCCGCCGCCGCTGACCAGCGTGTGCCCGCGTCGAGCGATTTCCGCACCGGTGTCGGCAGCCAGGTCCAGCCAGCGCTTGTCGAGGGTGCGGGAAGAGGCGCAGAACACGCAGATCGCGGCCACCGGTCAGCGCCCCGTGGGTTCGTCGGTCACGGCCGACCCGTCGGCTGCGGCCTGCTGGTCGGCGGCGGCCCGGGCGACCGCTTCCTCTCGTACGCTCTCCTGCTCGACATTGAGTGCGGCCTCGGCCTCCACGATGTGTCGGACCGCCGCGGCGACATCGTCGGTGACGCAGATCAGCTCCAGGTCGACCGGGCCGATCTTGCCTTCGGCGGCCATCGTGTCACGCAACCAGTCGAGCAGGCCCTGCCAGTAGTCCGCGCCCATCAGCACCACCGGGAACCGGGTGACCTTTCCGGTCTGTACCAGGGTGAGCGCCTCGAAGAGCTCATCCATCGTGCCGAACCCGCCGGGCAGTACCACGAACGCCTGCGCGTACTTGACGAACATGGTCTTGCGGGCGAAGAAGTAGCGGAAGTCGATGGCCAGGTCGACCCACTCGTTGATGCCCTGCTCGAAGGGGAGTTCGATGCCGAGGCCGACGGAGTGGCCACCGGCCTCGCTCGCCCCCCGGTTGGCCGCCTCCATCACGCCGGGACCACCGCCGGTGATCACGGCGTAGCCGGCCCGGGCCAGTGCCGCGCCCAGCGCCTCGGCGAGCTGGCACTCGGGGCTGTCCGGCTTGCTGCGCGCCGACCCGAAGACGCTGACCGCGGGCGGCAGGTCGGCGAGGGTGTCGAAGCCCTCCACGAACTCGG
Source organism: Micromonospora sp. NPDC049891 (assembly GCF_040660295.1). Taxonomy (NCBI): domain Bacteria; kingdom Bacillati; phylum Actinomycetota; class Actinomycetes; order Micromonosporales; family Micromonosporaceae; genus Micromonospora; species Micromonospora sp. NPDC049891. The sequence continues at coordinate 105,570 of NZ_JBFAML010000006.1, read as the reverse complement.
AGAGGATGCGCAGCGCCCGCCAGGCGTCCTTTGTCTTCCAGTCGGCCCGCGCGCGGGAGTCCAGCAGACGCTGGTCCGCAGTGCTACTGGTGATCGACTGGCGACGGAGTGTGACGGCGCCGCGATGCCGCTCCTGTCCTCGTTCGCGCCCGTTGCTCTGGGTCATGGAAGCAACCGTAGTGGAGTCCGGCCGGAGAACCTGGCAAACATCTTGTGATCTTGTGCAACCAAATCGCTTTCCCGTACGTCTTACTATTCACATACCGGGTATGCCCCGGCGCGCGGGCTTCGGGGGAGGAGACAGCGTGATCAACAACAACGAACGGATCCGGATTCGCCGCCAGATGCAGCGACGCATCCGCGACGTGGTGGCCGAGCGCCGCCGCACCCGCCTGCTCGAGAACCCACCCGAGCCGCCGGTCGACCCCGGCAGCGAGTCCCACTTGACCGCCGTCTGACCCCCTCGCGGCATCCGCCCGCCTCGGAGTCCGGCGTCGGACGCCTCAGGCGGAGGCGAGCCAGCGGTGCAGCGTCGCCGCACCGTCGCGGATCTTGCTGATCTCGACGTGTTCGTCAGGGTGGTGGGCGAGGTTCGGATCCCCCGGGCCGAAGTTGAGCGCCGGGATCCCCATCGCCGCGAACCGGGCCACATCGGTCCAGCCCAACTTCCCGATCGGTGCGGCACCCACCGCCGCCAGGAACTCCCGTGCGGGGGCGGCCTCCAGGCCGGGCAGGGCGCCGGCCGCGCAGTCGGTCACCGTCAGCTCGTAGTCCGCGAAGACCTCGCGCAGGTGCGCCTCGGCCTCGGCCGGCGTACGGTCCGGCGCGAAGCGGTAGTTCACCTCGATCTCGCACCGGTCCGGCACCACGTTACCGGCGACCCCGCCGTGGATGCGGGTCGCGTTCATGCCCTCCCGGTACTCGCATCCGTCGATGGTCACCCGCCGGGCCTGGTACGTCGACAGGCGGCGGAGCACCTCCCCCGCACCGTGCACCGCGTTGACCCCGTGCCAGGAACGGGCCGAGTGGGCCCGGACCCCGGTGGTCACCACCGTGGCCCGCATGGTGCCCTGGCAGCCGGCCTCGACGATGCCGTACGTCGGTTCCAGCAGCAGGGCGAAGTCGGCCTCCAACCAGTCCGGGTGCGTCTGCGCGACCAGGTGCAGCCCGTTGTACCTCGACTCGATCTCCTCGGCCTCGTAGAAGAAGTAGGTCACGTCGTAGCGGGGCTCGGGCAGGGTCGTCGCGAGGTGCAGCGCGAAGGCGACCCCCGACTTCATGTCCGAGGTGCCGCAGCCGTACATCAGGTCGCCACGCAGGGTCGACGGGAAGTTGTTGTTCAGCGGCACCGTGTCCAGGTGGCCGGCCAGCACCACCCGGGAGGCCCGACCCAGGTCGGTACGGGCCATCACCGTGTTGCCGTGCCGGTAGGTGGTCAGGTGCGGGACCACCCGCAGAACCTCTTCGACGCAGTCGGCGATGGCCTTCTCGTTGAGGGACACGGACTCGATGTCGACAAGCGCGCGGGTCAGCGCCACCGGATCGGCGAGGACCTCAGGGGTAAGCGGGTTCTCCATGGTCCGCACGGTACCGTCACAATCGGCGACCGCGAGACGCGAGCCCTTCGGCGAGGCGCGAGGAGTGAGCTTGCGAGCCCCGCGGTCGCGAGCAGCAGCCAGCCCAGATGGGAACAAGGGGTGAGTAAGTGACGTCCACACAATCCGCGTGGGGCATCGGCCTGGCCACCGTCACGGCCGAGGACCAGGTGCTCGACACCTGGTACCCGACCGGCAAGCTGGGCCTCGGTGACCTACCGCTGGTGGCCGGCGAGGACGAGGCCGACGTGCTCGACCTGCCGCCCGGCGCGATCGGCGACCGGGCCCTGCCGGGTCTGCGTACCGTCCAGGTGGTCACCGTCATCGGCTCGCTTGACGACCCGATCAAGGACGCGGCGGACGCGTACCTGCGGCTGCACCTGCTCTCCCACCGCCTGGTGCGCCCGAACGAGATCAACCTCGACGGCATCTTCGCCAAGTTGGCAAACGTGGCCTGGACCTCCGCCGGGCCGTGCCCGCCGGAGCGGGTGGACGAGCTGCGTGTCATCGAGCGGGCCGCCGGTCGCCACCTCGGTGTGTACGGGGTGGACAAGTTCCCGCGGATGACCGACTACGTGGTGCCCTCCGGGGTGCGGATCGCCGACGCCGACCGGGTCCGGCTCGGCGCGCACCTCGCCTCGGGTACCACAGTCATGCACGAGGGCTTCGTCAACTTCAACGCCGGCACGCTCGGCACCTCGATGGTCGAAGGGCGCATCGTGCAGGGCGTGGTGGTGGGTGACGGTTCGGACATCGGCGGCGGCGCCTCCATCATGGGCACCCTCTCCGGTGGCGGCACCGACAAGGTACGCATCGGCGAACGCAGCCTGGTCGGCGCCAACGCCGGTGTCGGCATCTCGCTCGGCGACGACTGTGTCGTCGAGGCGGGCTGCTACATCACCGCAGCCTCGAAGATCAGTCTTCCGGACGGCCGGGTCGTCAAGGCCCGCGAGCTGTCCGGCGTCGACGGGTTGCTGTTCTGGCGCAACTCGGTCTCCGGCGCGCTGGAGGCCCGCCCCCGCACCGGCCGGGGCATCGAGCTGAACGCCGCCCTGCACGCCAACGACTGAGGCCCCCGGTGGGGTGGGCCCTGATCGGGCCCACCCCACCGGCCCGGCTCACCGCAGGCGGTACGCCTGGATGATCCGCTGGGTGACGGTGTTGCCGTCGGCGTCACGGGCGGTGGCCCGCAGCGACACGTGGCCGGCACCGCGCGGGTGTTGCACGGTGGCTTCCCATCCCTTACCGGCCTTGCGCAGTTTGGCGCGCTGCCAACGCTTCCCGCCGTCGTAGGAGGCCTCGACTGTCAACGCCGCCGTCTTCGCCGCCGGTGCACCCGGTTGGCGCTGCACCGCTACCGGAATCACGAAGGCCCGACCGGCCGGTGCCGCGTTCCGCTCGTCCAGTCGTGGCGCGAAGCGGATCGCCGAGGCGGGCAGCCGGACCGGGTCGTCGCCCCGGGCGTGCCGGGACCGGAAGGTCCAGGTGGTGGCGATCTCGGTGCTCAGGTCGCTGACCGAGCGCTTCGCCGACGTCTCCAGCCGGTACCTGGCGAGCCCGGCCGGCACCTCGAACTGGCCCCAGCCCGCGTCGGTGGTCTCGCTGACCAGCTTGCCGTTGCGGTACAGGGCCGTACGCGAGGCGTCCGTCAGCGAACCACCCAGGTGTCCGGCCGCGTCGCTGTACAGCGGCACGGACAGAGTGATCAGGTCACCCTGCCGGGTCAGGCCGTCGTCCGGCCAGCGCGGCACCGGGAACGACGGTCCGTAAGGCGCGCCGCTCCAGACGTCCCGGTAGGTCCGTCCGCCCCGGTACGCCGTCGGCTCGGAGAAGAGTACGGCCACCGGTTCGAGCCAGGGCGAGTCATCGCTGCGGGTGCCGAGCCACAGCTCGGTGCTCCAGCGCACCTGCCTGGTGTTGTAGTACTCGACCCGCTGGCCCGGCACTGCGACAGGCAGCCCGATCGCCCAGCCGCCCAGGTCGGGCTCGAACAGGGCGAAGGACATCCGCTCGGCGAGCGTGCCCGGATAGCCGTCCCGGAACGTCTGCTTGACGGTGGCCAGGTCACTGCTGCGGTAGTTCCGGGTCAAGCCGGCAGGCATCCGGCCCGGGACCATCTCGGCGAGGGCGTAGAGATACGAGCTGCTGGCCGCCTCCAGGTCGGCGAACTGGCTGCTGAACACGGCGAAGAAGTGGTCCGCCGCAGTCCGCCCGCCGACCTGTCCGGTGAAGAGCACGCCGAAGTCGTCGGCGAGCGCACCGAACCCGGCCGACCAGTCGTCGAGCAGGAAGTTCGCGTCCACGGCGACGAGCGCCGGCGTCGCCGACCGGTCCGGCACTGTCATCCGCACCGGCTTCGCAGTGCGCGCGTCCACCACCGCCTCGGCGTCCGATTCCACCACCAGCTCCGGCTGGGCCATCAGCACCAGTTCCTCGCTGGCCTCGTCGAACAGGAAGCTGACCAGCCCGTACCGCCCCTTGGGCACGCGCACCTCGGCGGTGCCGTCCGGGTCGGACACGAAGATGTCGGTGAGGTCGTCCAACCCGAGCAGGAAGGTCACGTAGTCGTCCGGCACGGCACCCTGGCGGCTCAGGTGACGCACGGTCAGCGTGTAGCTCTCCACCTCCTTGTGGACCGCCATCGGGGTGATCGCCACCAGGTCGCCGGCGCGGGCGACCACCCGGCCGGTGTAGTGGCCGTCCGGGCTGTCGACGCTTGTGTCGACGGTGACGGTGGCGGACGCGGTACCACCTGCCGGCACCTGGACCCGCTCCGTGCCGAGCGTGAACACGCCGGCCGGCGCGGACTCCCCGTCCGGGCCGGTCGCTTCGATGCTGAGGTCCAGGGTCAGCGGCGCGGACCCGGTGTTGCGCCAGGTCACCTCGCGCTTGATGGGTTCGTCGTCGTCGTGCGGCCAGAGCGTCCGGCCGAACGAGACGCTCGCCGGCTCGCTGACCACCGACTGGGTGATGGCACGCGCCACGTCGACCCGGCCGGCACCCTGCTGGTACGCGGTCAGTTCCGGATGGGGCCGGGCCGAGGCCATCAGGGTGGCCTTGAGCAGCTCCGCCGTCGCGTCGGTGTGCTGCTGGGCGAGCAGCGCTGCCGCACCGGCGACATGTGGTGCGGACATCGAGGTGCCGGAGAGTGACACGTACTGGTCGCCGACCGGTTCACCGAGCTGCGTGCCCTGCCCTCGGGCGGCCACGATGTCCACTCCCGGCGCGGTGATGTCCGGCTTGAGGGCGTCGTCACCGACCCGCGGACCCTGGCTGGAGAAGTCGGCGAGCTGGTCGTCCCGGTCGACCGCACCGACGGCGAGCGCGGCGTCGGCGCTGGCCGGCGAGCCGACCGTCCCGGTCCGTCCGGCGTTGCCGGCGGAGATCACGAAGAGGGCACCGGTCTGCTCGGTGAGCGTGTTCACCGCTTCCTCGAGCGGATCGACCTCCGGGGTGTCCATCCCGCCCAGGCTGAGGTTGACCACGTCCGCCTCGACCTCGGTGGCGGCCCACTGCATGCCTGCCAGGATGGCCGACTCGGTGCACCCGTACTCCTCGCAGACCTTGCCGGAGAGCACTGTGGCGTCGGGTGCCACGCCCCGGTTGCGGCCGTCCGAGGCGGCACCGCTGCCCGCGATGATCGAGGCGACGTGGGTGCCGTGCCCCACGATGTCGCCCGGGTTCGTCTCCTCGGTGAAGTTCCGCGACTCGGCGACCCGGCCGGTGAGGTCGGGATGCGCGGCGTCGACACCGGTGTCCAGCACCGCCACGCGTACCCCCTGACCGGTGAAGCCGGCCTGGTGGGCAGCGGGCGCTCCGATCTGCGGCACGCTGTGTTCCAGCGTCAACTGCCGTCGGCCGTCGAGCCAGATCCGCTCGACACCCCCCGCCGCGTCGAACCGGGCGCCGCCGTTGCCAGCGACCGCGGCCCAGAGCTGACCCGCGCGTTGCTTGTCCGCGGTTGCCGCGACCCCACCGATGGCCGCCAGGTCCCGGGTGACGGTCACCCCTTCGGGTGCGCCGGTCCGCCGGGCGGTAGACCCGTAGGTCATGAGCAGGGGCAGGTTGTCGCGGTGCGCGTCGTCGTAGCCGGCGGCGACCAGCCCGGCCACGTCGAAGAGCCGGCGGTCGACCCGTCCGTCGCGGATCAACGGCAGGGCGTCCTGCGGCACCACCCAGAGGTGGTCCCGATCCCGCTGGGTGAGGAAGCGGATGCCGTCCCGGCCCTCAGCCGGTCGTACGCTCGCCCCGCTTGCGGTGACGGTGACCTGGTCGCCGGTGAGCAGGGTGACGGTGGCCGGTCCGCGACCGGCGTCCGGTCGGCCGGTCGGGACGTGGGTCGGCGGGGCCGCTGTCGGCACAGCCGGTGCGGCCGTGGCCGCCGCCGGTACACCGAGCACCAGACCCAGCACGAGTCCGGTGGCGGTCAGTTTGCTCCTTCGTCGCAACTGAATCCTCCTCTGGAGCGTCTATATCGATGTAGGACACATCGACTCCCATCAGAGTTGCATACTGAGTATGCAAAAGGGAGTCAAGAATTCGACGAAGTTGAGTCCCCGTCACGACGGTGCCAGGCATGATCAGACGGATGACGTCCATGAAGGAACGCATGCTCGCCGGCGAGCCGTACCTCGCCGACGACCCGGAACTGATCGCCGATCACCTCCGCGCCCTGCGCCTGATGGAACGGATCAACAGCAGCGGCGTCGACGACCAGGAGGCACGCCAGGCGGCGCTGCACGAACTGCTCGGCGAACTCGGCGAGGAGACCGGGATCCGACCACCGCTGTACTGCGACTACGGCTACAACATCCGGATCGGACCCCGCAGCTTCGTCAACTACCACGCGGTCTTCCTCGACGTCGCACCGATCACCATCGGGGCGGACGTACAGGTCGGCCCGAACGTGCAACTGCTCACCCCCACGCACCCGGTGGAACCGGAGCCACGCCGGGCTAAATGGGAGGCGGCCCGGCCCATCACCATCGGTGACAACGTCTGGCTCGGTGGCGGCGCGATCGTCCTCGCCGGAGTCACCGTCGGTGACAACACAGTCGTCGGTGCGGGTGCCGTGGTGACCCGCGACCTTCCCCCGAACGTCGTCGCGGTCGGTAATCCGGCTCGTCCGGTACGCCAGCTCGACTGACCAGCATTCGCCCTCTTAGCTGCGCAAACACCCCCATGACGAGTGGCAACCAGCCCACCGGATCGGGCACTGTAGGTGACAGGTGCGTCACCGGGAGGCTCGCATGGGAGGTCGGATCCTCGAACTGCGTGTACACGGAGTGTCAAACACGCCGCCCGCCGAGACGCTGGGCCTGACGGCGGAACCCGGCGGCGAGTCACCCCAGCCACGGCTCGTCGCCGGCGGCCCGGTCACCGGCTTCTACCGCTCCGCGACCGCCGCGCCACTCGACCCGATCGTCGTCGAGGCGTACAGCTGGGGGCAGTTGACCTCCGGTGCGCGGACCGCTCGCGACGTGGAGCGGGCCCTGTGGACGCTGCTGCTGCCCTTCACCCTGGCCAATGTGGCGCTGCACGCCCGGCCGGGAATACCGGCAGACCCGACCACCGAACGGCTGGCCAGCCGGTCCGGCATGACGGCCTGGCTGATCAGGCTGTTCTGCCTGAGCCTGACCGGCACTCCCGTGCTCGCGATGACAGGCGTCGGCGTCGATCTCATCGGCTGGCAGTGTGTGGACGAGGTCTGCCTGAGCCGGATTCCCGGCCCATGGGAGTTCCTCGCAGGCCCCTGGTGGCAGCAGGGCGGCCGGGCTCTGGCCGTCGGCCTCACCGTGCCGCTCGCCATGATCGGGGTGCTCGGCCTGGTCACCTGGCGGACCTACCAGTACGAGGCGGTGATGCCGGCCGACCCGACCACGAATCCAGCGGGACGGCGTACGCCGCCGCCGGTCGACGCCGACGTGCCGGTCGGTCAGCCCAGGCAGGAGCCAGCGCCCGTGCCCGAGCCACCACCCGGCCCCCTGAGCAACCCTCTTCAGGACCCGACGTTCTGGTGGGGCGAGGGGCAACTACGCCGTGCGGCGGTACTGCACCTGTGCACCGGCACCGTGGTGGCGGCGGCGGTCCCGCTCGGCACGGTCTCGGTGCTCGACCCGCCGCACGGCGCACGGGCGGTGGTCACCTGGTCCGCCGTGGCCGCGTTCACCGCCGTTTTGACGATCACGTTGGTGGCCATCGGCCGGCCCTTCCTGACCCGACGCGAGGGTGCCACCCCGCTCGGTGGATGGAGCATCGCGGTCATCGTCCTCACCGGAATCGGCCTTGCCGGCACCTTCGCGGTGCTGTTGCTGCCCGACGGTGCCACGGGCAGTGCGCTGGCCGAGCTTCGTCCGCCCGTCGGCTGCGTCGAAGACCCCACCCAGCCCGGATGCCTGACGGACCGGTCACTACCGGGTTTCGACCGGGTCGTCGCCTGGCTGGGCACCGGTCAACTGCTACTGCTCATCGCGATCGGCGCGACCGCCCGCTCCGGCCGGCGCGGCGGTGCCACACCGGCCGCCGCCGCGCTGCTGATCGCCGTCGCTGCCGCCTGGTGCCATGGCTGGCTGCCGGCCGCACCACCGGCCCCGATGGCACTGTGGCAGCTCGCCCTGCCACTGCTCGTCCTCGCCGCGATCGGCCTGCTGCTGCCCCGGACCCGTCCCACCAGGATCAAACAACCACTCGAACCGCACACCGACCTGGCCTGGCGCGGTCGGGCACCCGCGGTCATCGCCGGCTTCGGCTGGCTGCTCTGCCTCGCGTACAGCACCGGCGTGCTCTACTGGGTCGCCAACCGGCTCAACGGCGAGGACACACCCCACGGCCAGCCGCTGGTGGTGCCGCCGACCCCGGTGACCTGGGCCGGCCTGGCCTTCGCCGCCGCGCTGCTGATACTCGCCCTGGTCGCGGTCCGCGCCCTGGTGCTCTTCCACCGCCTGCGACGCGAGGAGTACGCCCAACTGAGCGCCCGGGGCGGCCGACTGTCCGCACACGACCTGCGTCGCGCCCGGGACGTCAGCGCCCACCAGGCGCTGCACCGGCTGGTCGGCGAACACGCACTGCGCCTGGCCGGCTGGTACGCCGGTGTGATGGCCGTCCTCGCCGTGCTGGGCTGCGCGGCCGTGCTCGCCTGCCCCCTCCCCCAGGCCGGGACGGGCGGAGCGGCCCTGGTGATCGAGGCGGTGGCGGACGTCGGCGACGCGCTGCTCGGCTGGCTGCCGGTGGCCGTGGCCGCCGTCGGCCTGCTCGTCTACCGCAAGAACACCATCCGCCGTTCCGTAGGCGTGGTCTGGGACGTGGGAACCTTCTGGCCGCGCGCTGCCCATCCACTGGCACCACCGAGCTACGCCGAGCGGGCGGTGCCCGAACTGCTCACCCGTACGGCCGGCCTGATCGCACTGGACGAGCACGACCCGCGCCGGATGGACGGCATCATCCTCTCCGGGCACAGCCAGGGCACGGTGATCTGCACAGCGGTCATCCTCCAGATGCCGAACCGCTGGCGGCGCCGGATCTGGTTCTTCTCCTACGGCTGCCAACTGACCCGCCTCTACGGTCGGATCTTCCCCGCCTACTTCGGCCCGGACCGGCTACCGGTGCTGACCGAGGCGCTGACCCGCTCCGGCGGCGGAACCCGGTGGACGAACTTCTGGCGGGACACCGATCCGCTCGGCTGGCCGGTCACCGCCGGGGAACGGGACATCGCGGTGACCGACCCGGAAGCGTTGCATCCCAGCGACGGCGAGGTCGCCGACCCACCGATCCGCAGCCACAGCGGTTACCCGGAGGCCGCCGAGTTCCAACGGGAGAGGTCCCGGGTGGCGTGGCTGCTGCGGCGGGCGGTCCCGTCACCCCGTCGGGGGCTCGGCTAGGCGCACCACCAGGTCGGCCCGGTCGGCGGTGCCGGCCACCAGCGCCGCGTTGGTCTCGTCGCTGCCCAGCGCCCAGGCTCGGGCGTCCTGCTCCGACCGCCCGTACGCGATGTGCCGGGCCACCAGCCGACGCCGCCGCAGGTCGGCGTCGAGGTCCAGGAACCATGCCTCGTGCAGCAGGGCGCGTACCTCGTCCCAGGGCCAGTTCGGGATCAACAGATAGTTGCCGTCGGTAACCACCAGCCGGACCTCCGGCGGCACCTCTATCGCGCCGGCGATCGGCTCCTCCAGATCCCGGCGGAACTGCGGGGCCCAGACCGACGTCGGTTCCTTGCGCCGCAGGCGACGCAGCAGCGAGACGTAGCCGTTGGCGTCGAAGGTGTCGATCGAGCCCTTCCGCAGCTCCCGGCCGAGTCGACGCAACTCGTCCTGAGCGAGGTGGAAGCCGTCCATCGGCACCAGCCGGGCGGCCGGGCCGACCGCCTCGACCACCTGTGCGGCAAGCGTGGACTTGCCGGCCCCGGGGGCGCCGGTGATGCCGAGCAGCTGCCTCGGTCCGGCATCGGCCAACCCGCGGGCCCGCGCCAGCAGATCCTCGACCGACAACACCTGAGCGGGAGTCATCAGGACAGGACCGGCCGGCTGATCGTGAACCGGGCCCGGACCGCCGCGTGGACGCCCTGCGGCTGCGGGTCGAGTTCCAGTTCCGGTGGGCCGGCGGACTCGACCCCGCCGGCGTCGAAGGCCATCCGGGCCATCATCGGCTGTGCGGTGCCGCCCTCGTCGGACAACTCGACCAGGTCGGTCACCTGGGCGCCGAGCGCCTCGGCGTACTCGCGGGCCCGCTGCAACGCGTCGCTGATCGCGGTGTGCCGGGCCTGCCGGTAGGCCGGGCTGTCGGGGCGCAACGACCACCACGGACCGGCCACCTCGACCTGGTCCTGGTCGGCCAGGCGCAGCATCAGCTCACCGAGGGCGGTGAAGTCGCTCACCGTCACCGTGGTCACCACCGAACCGTGCCAGGCCACGATCCGCTCCCCGGAACGCCGGGTCTCGGGCCGCACCCGCAGCTCGCCGGTCTCGCGTCGGTCGATCGTCGGGCCGTACGAGTCGAGCAGGACCCGGATCGCCGCAGCCCGCTCGGCCAGCCGGGTCAACGTCGGTTCCCGCTCCCGGTCACGGGCCAGCGCGGTCACGGTGAACCGGGCGAGTTCCGGCGCGACCTCGCGGTACGCCTCGCCGCGTACGGTCACCACCGGTCCGTCCACCATGCCCTCACCCTACTGGCGGGCCCGTCGCCGCGCCCACCGATGAGCCGGGCGCGGCGCCGTTCAGAGCTGTGGCAGGTGAGCGAGGTAGGAGACGGTACCGGCTGCGGTCCGGCACCCGCTCAGCTGGCCACCGGCCGCCCCGAGGTCGTACAACCAGGCCACCTCGGCCGCATCCGCGCCCGCCGGGAACGACCGGACCTGCTCGTCGTACGGGCGGCCGGCCAGCTCGGCCCGGGCGGCACCGGCCTCGGCGTACCGGGCGGTGAGGGTGTCGGCGTCGTCGGAGCGCAGCGCCCCGGCCAGCTCGTCGAGGAACGCGGTGACCTGGGCCAACGCGGCAAGCACCTGGTCCCGGTTGCCGCGCAGCATGTTCCCGGTGCGGTGCGGCGGGGTGCCGGCCACCCGGGTGCCGTCCCGGAAGCTCCCGGCGGCAAGCGTCAGGACCGCGTCACGCAACGGCGACCGGTGCGCCGCACCGGCCAGTGCCCCGGCGAGCAGGTGCGGCACGTGCGAGGCGAGCGCCACCACTGCGTCGTGCCGGTCCGCCGCCATCGGCACCACCCGGGCGGCGAAGACGTCGGTGACCAGGGTGACGAGGCGACGGAACGCGGCCAGTCCGCCCGGCGCGGGGCAGAGCACCCAGGCAGCGCCGGTGAACAGGTCCGGCAGCGCCGCCGCGAGTCCCGCCCGGTCGGTGCCCGCCATCGGGTGTCCGGGTACGAACCGGTTGGTCAGCCCCTGCTCCGCGGCGAACGCCGCCAGCTCGGCCTTGGTGCTGCCCACGTCGGTGAGCAGGCAGTCCTCGGCGGTGGCGGCGGCGACCTCGGCAAGGGTCGCGGGCAGCGTGGGCAGCGGTCCGCCGAGGAACACCACATCCCGGCCGGCCACCGCGTCGGCCAGCCGCTCCGCCGTCGGCAGGCCGGCCAGCCGGGCCTGCCGACGGGTCTGCTCGTCCGGATCCCAGCCGGTCACGTCCACTCCGGCGGCGTGCAGCCGGAGCAGCACCGAGCCACCGATCAGGCCGGTGCCGACCACCGCCGCCCGCAGCCGTGCGCCAGCCCTGAGCACCATCCGCGTACCTCGGCGTTCCGTGTCGTCACGGAGCCGGCCGGCCCCGCGTCGGCGTGCCTGCCGGATCCGCCCGAACTGCCACGATGTCCGGAGACACGCCTGCGTCCGCGCCGAGGATATCGCCGCCCGGGTCGGCGCCCGCCGGCCGGACCGGTAGGCGCCCCGGGCGGTCAGGCTCGTGCGGCGTACGCCTTGTCGCGGAGGCTACCGAACGCGCCTGCCGGATCCGCGCCGGCTTCCGTCTTCAGGGTGACGATCGGCAAGATCGTAAAGCCGGCCGAACCGGCCCGGAAGGGGGTTGTCCGGCGAACCTCCACGTCGTACGGTCCCCTGCGCCGCCCGCAGCCGCGCGGGCACGTAACGGGGAGGAACGGCCATGGCCGCGACGTACCGGGCACTCGCCTCGGTGGTCATGTTGATCGGGTTCTACGTGGTCGCGCTGCTTCAGCTGGCGGCCGTCGCCGCCCTCGGCGTCTGGCTGTACGGCCACACGAACGGACTGGTCACCGGGAAGCTGCTGCTGCCGCTGGTCGTCGCGCTGGGTGCGGTGGCGGTCGGGCTCTGGCGGGCGATCCGGACGAAGAACGAACCGGCACCGGGCCTGGTGCTCGACGAGCGGGAGGCACCGCAGTTGTGGGCCACCGTCCGGGAGCTGGCCCAGGCGGTCGGCACCCGGGCGCCGGACGAGATCCGGCTGGTGCCGGAGGTGAACGCGGCGGTCGGCGAGCAGAGCCGGCTGCTCGGGCTGATCGGCGGGCGGCGCACCCTCTACGTGGGCCTGCCGCTGCTCCAGGCGATGCGGGTCGACCAGCTCCGCTCGGTGCTCGCGCACGAGCTGGGTCACTACTCCGGCAAGCACACCCGGCTCGGTGGCGTCGCCTACCGGGGACGGCTGGCGATCGAGGGCACCATCGAGCGGATCAAGCCGCGCAACCCCATCGGGCTGGTCTTCAAGGGATACGCGAGGCTGTACCTGATCGTCGACAACGCCGCGTCGCGGCGGCAGGAGCTGGAGGCCGACCGCGCCTCCGTCCAGCTCGCCGGCCACGAGGCGGCCAGCTCCGCGCTACGGAGCCTGCCGGCGCTCGACGCGGCCTGGAACTTCTTCACCGGCCGGTACGTGGAGTCGGGCTGGCAGGCCGGCCTGGCCCCGGACGATCTGTTCGGCGGCTTCGGGCAGCTGCTCCAGGCCCGCCGGGACGAGATCGACAAGCTTCAGCAGGACGTACCGGACCGCGAGCCGTCCCGGTGGGACACCCACCCGCCGATCGGCGTCCGGATCGAGGCGATGGCACAACTGCCGGCCGGTGCGGCCGCCGACGACGACCGTCCCGCACACGTGCTGCTCGCCGACGTCCTGGACGCCGGCCGCCGGTTGCAGAGCCTCGTCATCGACATCGGCAACCGTCAGGTACTGCCATGGCCGGAGTTCACCCACGCGGCGATCGCCGCTGGCGTGCAGCGCCAGGCGGACGGCGTCTACCGGGCGGCCGGCCGGTTCACCGGCACCCCTGAACCGGGTCTGACGACGGTGCTCGACCTGGTCCGGGCGGGCCGCCTGGGCGAGTTCGCCGAGCAGTTCTTCAGCGACGCCACCCCTCGCGAGGCGGCGGCCCGCTTCGCCGGGCCGATGGAGATGTTGCTGGTGAACGCGACGGTCCGCGCCCAGCGTGCCCACTGGCAGCTGTCCTGGGGCGGGCCGGCCCAGTTCGTCGGCACCGGCGGTGAGCCGCTGGACCTCGCCGAGATCGCCAAGCTGGCGGTCTCGGCGGAGACCGTCGACGAGGCCCTGGCCCGGCTCGCCGAGTTGGGCGTCGACCCGGCCGCCGCGACGGTGGTGCAGAGCCGGGCCACCGCCGACAACGCCGGCGTCATCGGCGCCATCGGCAACGTGAAGGTCGACGACGTGGAGCACGACCTGCTGATCCTCGACCGCGGCCTGATCCTGGTCGGAGGTCCGGGCAAGGCCGGCGACGGTGAGAAGCGGCTCACCGGACTGCTCGAATCGACGCCTGTGGCGACGTTGGCCACCCGGCACCAGTTCCTGCCGTACGAGGAGATGGTGTCGGTGAACGTGACCAGGCAGATCCCGCTGAAGGCCGAGCTGACGCTGCACGACGGCCGCGTGATCGCCCTGAAGGAGCTGTACGGCAGCGTGCTGCTGGAGCGGCACAGCCGGGACAACCTGCTGCGGGTGTTCGAGCGGATCAACGAGGACTGAACCGCCGACCCGACCGAGGCCCGTCCCCGCATCCGGGGGCGGGCCTCGTCGTGATCAGGACAGGCGGGCGGCGACCGCGGCGATCCGCTCGTCGGACTCGGTGAGCGCCGCCCGGACGTACTGCCGCGCGCCGGGCCCGTAGAAGACACCGGCGGCGACCAGAATCCCCCGTCGGGCCAACCAGTCGACGGTGGCCCAGCAGTCCTCGCCGCGGGTCAACCACAGGTAGAGCCCCGCCTCGGAGTGCTCCACGGTGAAACCGGCACCGGTGAACGCCGCCCGCAGGGCCGTCCGGCGTGCCCGGTACCGTTCCCGCTGCTCGTCGGCGTGCCGCTCGTCACGCAGCGCCGCCGCCATGGCCGCCTGCACCGGCGCCGGCACGATCATCCCCGCGTGCTTGCGGATCTTGAGCAGCTCGGCCACCAGCGCCGGGTCGCCGGCCACGAAGCCGGCCCGGTAGCCGGCCAGGTTGGAGCGCTTGGAGAGCGAATGCACCGCCAGCACCGAGTCGTACGAGCCGCCGCACACCTCGGGCGACAGCACCGACACCGGCTCGGCGTCCCAGCCCAACGGCAGATAGCACTCGTCGCTGGCCACCACCGCGCCGCGCTCACGCGCCCAGTCCACCACCTTGCGCAGGTGGGTGGCGGGCAGCACCCGCCCGGTCGGGTTGCCCGGCGAGTTCACCCAGACCAGGCGCACCCGGGACGTCGGACCGACGGCGGTAAGCGAGTCGGCACGTACCGTGGTGGCTCCGGCCAACCGCACGCCGTCCTCATAGGTCGGGTAGGCGATCGACGGGACCACCACGACGTCGCCTGGCCCCAGCCCGAGCAGGGTGGGCAGCCAAGCCACCAGCTCCTTGGAGCCGATCGTCGGCAGCACCCCGAGCCCGTCCGGCCTGGCGCCACAGGCCCGCGACACCCAGCCCGTGATCGCGTCCCGCAGCGCCGGAGTGCCAGCGGTCAGCGGATAGCCGGGCGCGTTCGAGGCGTCAGCCAGCGCCTGCCGGATCACCTGCGGCACCGGATCGACGGGCGTACCCATGGAGAGGTTGATCAAGCCATCCGGATGCGCCGCGGCCAGCGTGGCCGCGGCGTCCAGGGTGTCCCAGGTGAACTCGGGCAGCCGCGACGAGACCGGGCCGGGCCGGTTCAGTGGCCCTCGCCGCGGGGCGGCTGCGCGGCGACGAAGGTGGCGTCCTTCTCCACCTTGCCGATCTTCGAAGCGCCACCGGGCGAGCCGAGGTCCTCGAAGAACTCGTAGTTGGCGCCGGTGTAGTCCTTCCACTGCTCCGGCACGTCGTCCTCGTAGAAGATCGCCTCCACCGGGCAGACAGGCTCACAGGCACCACAGTCGACGCACTCGTCGGGGTGGATGTAGAGCATCCGATTGCCCTCGTAAATGCAGTCGACCGGGCACTCCTCGATGCATGCCTTGTCGAGCACATCCACGCACGGCTCGGCGATGATGTAGGTCACCGGTCTTCTCCTCCGCAAGACACGCCGCGATCACCCGCGACGGTAAGAGCCTAGTATCTCGCCGGGGAGGAGGTCGATCGTGCTCCGAGAGCAAGACTTGGGACACCGAATCGTGGTGCGCCGCCGCGTCGGCGTACGCGGTGGCCGGCCGGTGTACTCCGACGCCCTCGGCGAACTGGTCGAGCTGACCGAGACGCATCTCACGCTGACCACCCGCCAGGGGCGGCTACGCGTGCCGATCGCCGAGGTGCACCGGGCCAAGCGGGTGCCGGCGGCCCGGCGGCCGACCGCCGCTGCCATGGTCGAGCTGGAACTCGCCGCCGACGAGGCGTGGCCGGCGCCGGTCCGGGACCGCCTCGGTGACTGGCTGCTCCGGGCCGCCGACGGCTGGACCGGTCGGGCCAACTCGGCTCTGCCGGTGGGTGACCCGGACCGTCCGCTGCCGGCCGCGCTGGACGCGGTGGAGCGCTGGTACGCCGGGCACAGCCAGCCGGCAATGGTCAACACACCGCTGCCCCTGGCCGCGCCGGTCGGCGCCGAACTCGACCGGAGAGGCTGGGGCAGCCGCCCACCGGTGCTGGTGCAGACCGCCCCACTCGCCACCCTCGTCCAGCCGGCACCGGCCGACCCGGGTGGCGTCGTCGGTGCTGCCAGCCCGGTGGTCGAGTTGGCCGCCGCGCCGTCGGCGGAATGGCTCGCCGTGGCGGCCGGCCGCAAGGGCGGGCTACCGGACGCCGCCCGGCACGTGCTCACCGCCGTGGACCAGATCCGCTTCGCCCACGTGTACGTCGACGGCGCGCTCGTCGGGGTCGGCCGCGGCACGGTCACCGGCCGAGGGCGCTGGCTCGGGTTGTGCCTGATCGAGGTGCTGCCCGCCGCGCGCCGGCAGGGACACGCCGCCCGGCTGATCCGAGCGCTCGCCGGCTGGGCCGTCGATGCCGGAGCCACCGACGCGTTCCTCCAGGTCGAACAGAGCAACGCGGGTGCGGTCGCGCTCTACCGCAGGATGGGCTTCACCACCCACCACACCTACCTCACCCGCGTCGCGCCGCACTGACCTCGCCGGTCAGCGGCGGACCACCCGGCGGGGCTTGGCCGCGCTGGTCTCGGCGTACCGCTGGAGGCTGCGCGAACGGTAGTCGCGGCCGAGCGTGACCAGCAGCAGGTAGCCCAGCATCGTCCCGACGGTGGTCACCACCAGGTAGAGCCCGATCTGCGCGAAGAAGGTGCTGCCACCACCGGCGAACGGGTTGTCGCCGACCAGCAGCGGCCCGATCAGCACGGTCAACCCGACCGCGACGCCGATCGCGGCGGCCACCTCACCGGCCCAACGGGCCAACGGACGCCGCGCGCCCCAGACGAAGGCGACACCGGCCAGAATCACACCGATCACCACGAACATGCCGAGCGACACCCGGTCGGCGGAGCTGTCGTCGCCGTCGAAGCCGAACCGGATGACCAACCGGGCGACCACGTTGACCGCGAACAGTGCGAGTGCGAGCACGCCAACCGCACGCCACCGCTGACCCATCCCAAGCCTCCCGCCGTAGCGCCCGCCCGGACGGCGGGTCTCCTGGCAGGAATATCTACCACCCGTCGCTGAGCGCCGTCAGTACCGTCCGGAAGCCGGCGCCGACGCGAGGATCGACCGGAACGCCATCACCGCGAAGGTCATCGCACCGCCCACCACCAGGGTGAGCCCGACCCAGTTGCCGACGAGCAGTACGTCGCCCTCGCTGGTCCGGTCCGCCGCGATCACCATGATGGCCACCCAGGGCAGCGCCGGCAGCGCCACCGCCCAACGACGGCCGACCGTCTCGACCGCGAACCAGCTCAATGCGATGTTCGCGGCCACGGCCACGAGCACCGCGACGCCGATCAGGTGCCCGCCGACCCGCAGCGGGGCGAGCAGCAGCTCCAGCACCGCGGTCAGCGTCGCGGCCACGACGGCGAGAACGCCGCCGCCCACCCGCAGGCCGATGTCCACGGGACGCCGCCACCTCCGGCTCGACCGGGGCGGCTGCTGCTCCTGCGGGGCGACCGACATCGCGGCGGGCAGGGTCACCGGTGACCGGCCGAGGTGACCGGTCTACGGCCGGGGCCGTCGACCACGTCCGGGCCGCCGGCCACCTCCGCCGCCACGGCGTCCACCCCGGCGAACAGATCCGACTCCCAGCCGTACCGGCCGCTGCCCGCCCCCTTCTCCCCCAGCGCCAGGGTGAAGTACTCCACCCCCATGAACTCGGCGCCGAAGTTGCCGGCGATCGAGTACAGCCAGGAGGTGGCCGGGATCTGGGTCGCGTGGGCGCGCATCGCCGCCTCCTTCGCGGCGTGCTGCTCGGTGGCGTCGATACGGGCCGCGATCTCCTCGTCCGGGGTGCAGAACGGCAGCTCGGTGGCGTCGTCGATGCCGGCGAAGGGGTTGTCCGACGCCTCCGCGAAGTGCGTCATGCCGGCTTCCAGCACGCTGCGCGGCATCGCCGTCCAGTAGACCTTCGCCGGGGCGAGCCCCTCGGCGGCGGCCAGTTCCACGGCCCGCATGGTCACCCGGTGCGCCTGGATGTGGTCGGGGTGGCCGTAGAAGCCGTTGTCGTCGTACGTGATGACCACCTGTGGGCGTACCTCCCGGATGATCTCCAGCAGGTACCCGGCGGCCTCGTCCAGGTCGGCGCCCCAGAAGGCACGGGGATGCTCGTTCGTCGGCAGACCCATCATCCCGGAGTCCCGGTAGCGGCCGGCGCCGCCCAGGAACCGGTGATCGGTGACCCCCAGTTCGGCGCAGGCGGTCGCCAGCTCGGCGATCCGGTACCCGCCGAGCTGGTCGGCCTCGGCCGCGGCGAGCCCGGCCAGCTCCGGTACGTGGATCTCGCCCTCCTCACCGAGGGTGCAGGTCACCAGGGTGACGTGGGCACCCGTGGCCGCGTAGTGGGCCATCGTCGAGCCGGTGCCGATGGACTCGTCGTCGGGGTGCGCGTGGACCAGCAGCAGGCGGCGGTCAGGCAGCGTCGTCACGACGGTCACTCTAACCGGCGGTTCTCGCCTGTCGGGCCCGACGCGTCCGCGCAGGTCGCTCACATCATGCTCGGTACCGGCCTACGATCTGGCCTGTGGACTTTCCCGAGCTGGCCGCCCGCACCCGCAGGTTCAGCCACGGGGCGCCGCGTGCCGTCTCCGTGGCCGACGACGGTGCCCGGGTGGTCTTCCTACGCTCGGCGGGACCGGAGGACCCGGCCGACGCGCTCTGGCTGCTGGACGTGGCGACCGGCACGGAACGGCTGGTCGCCGACCCGACCACCCTGCTCGGCACCGATGCCGACCCCGACGCGCTGAGCCCGGGGGAACGGGCCCGGCGGGAGCGGCTGCGGTTGAGCGCCTCCGGCATCGGCTCGTACGCCCTCGACGCCGCCGGACGGGTGGCGGTGTTCGCGCTGGCCGGGCGGCTCTTCCGGGCCGACCTGGTGCACGGCGACGTGATCGAGGTGCCCACCGTCGGGCCGGCGCTCGATCCACGGCCGGACCCGAGCGGGCAGCGGCTGGCCTACGTGACCGACGCCGCCGAGGGGGTACGCCGGGGCGAGCTACGGGTGGTCGACACCGACGGCGCTGACACCATCCTGGCCGGCGAGGACTCCGGGGTGCTCTGGGGGCTGGCCGAGCACATCGCGGCGGAGGAGTTCGGGCGGCACCGCGGTTACTGGTGGGCCCCCGACGGTCGGTCGGTGCTCGCCGCCCGGGTCGACGAGTCCCGGCTGCCCCGCTGGCACCTGCACGACCCGGCGCAGCCGGACAGCCCGCCGGCAAGCGTCGCGTACCCGGTGGCGGGCGGCCCCAACGCCGAGGTCAGCCTGCACCTGCTCGACCTCGACGGCGGCTGGGTCGACGTGCACTGGGACCGGGAGACCTACCCGTACCTCACCGCGGTGCACTGGGGCGAGGGCGCCCCGCTGATCACCGTGCTGCGCCGCGCCCAGCAGCACGGGCTGGTGCTCGCGGTCGATCCGCGTACCGGGGAGACGCAGGTGCACGCCGAGCTGGCCGATCCCCGCTGGGTCGAGCCGATCCCGGGCACGCCCGCGCACCTGCCCGACGGGCGGGTGCTTGTCGGTGGCGAGCTGGCCCACGACGGGTACGACGCGCGCTGCCTGTTCGCCGACGGCACGCTGCTCACCCCGCCCTCGCTGTACGTACGCCGGGTGCTCGGCCGGCTGGCCGCCGCCAGCGGTCCGGCCGACCTGCTGGTCGAGGCGAGCGACGGCGAGCCGAGCGAACAGCACCTGTTCCGGGTCCGCACCAGCATCGGCGGTGGCGTGGACGCCCGCCGGTTGACAAGCGACGCCGGCTGGCACGTCGGGGCGGTCGGCGGCGGCGTGCTGGTCATCGGCAGCGCCTCGCTGGACCATCCGGGCGTGCGGTGGACGGTGTTTCAGGGTGACCGGGAGGTGGCGAAACTGCGGTCGCTGGCCGCCACGCCCAGCTACTCCCCGCTGCCGCTGCTGGAGCGGGTGACCGACCGCCGGCTCCCCGCAGCGGTGCTCTACCCGGACAACCATGTCACCGGCCGTCGGTTGCCGGTCCTGCTGGACGTCTACGGCGGTCCGGGGCATCAGGAGGTGGTGGCCGCGCGCTCGGCCTGGCTGGAGCGGCAGTGGTGGGCCGACGCCGGCTTCGCGGTGGTGGTCACCGACAACCGGGGTACGCCGGGTATCGCCCCGTCGTACGAGAAGGCCATCCACCGACGGGTGGCCGACGTGATCCTGCTCGACCAGGTGGAGGCGCTCACCGCGCTCGCCGACAAGCACCCGGACCTGGACCTGGACCGGGTCGCGGTGCGCGGCTGGTCGTTCGGTGGCTGGCTGGCCGGCCTGGCGGTGTTGCGGCATCCGGAGCTGTTCCGATGTGGCATCGCCGGGGCACCGGTCACCGACTGGGCCCTGTACGACACCGCGTACACCGAGCGGTACCTGGGCCTGCCCGCCGACGGCGAGGACGTCTACGCGCACCACTCGCTCGTGGAACTGGCCGCCGAGCCGGTCACCGACCCGGCACACGCCCGACCGCTGCTGCTGGTGCACGGCATGGTCGACGACAACGTGGTGGCGGCGCACACGCTGCGGCTGTCGGCGGCGTTGCTGGCCACCGGGCGGCCGCACTCGGTGCTGCCGCTGACCGGCGCCACCCACATGGCCGCCGGCGGCCTCGCCGAACGCCTTCTTCGCCTGGAACTCGACTTTCTCCGAACCCACCTCGGGATGTGAAGCGGGGCTACGGTTCGACGTGGGCGTCGACGAGCGAGGGGTAGCCGAAGACGCTGGAGACGAAGAGCCCGCCGGCCCTGGAGCCGTGCACCAGGTAGGCCACGTCGACGTAGAGCGGGACCACCGGGGCGTGCTCCTTCATGATCCGCTCATCGAGCTCCGCCCACTGCGGGCCCTGCTCGGTCGGTGGCAGAGCGAGGATCCGGTCGAACTCGGCGTTGATCGTGGGGGCGTCGAAGTACGACTGGTTGCTGTTGCCCTGAGCCCGGATGGTGCGGCCGTCGTAGAGCACCGGCAGGATCGACGCGCCGCTGGGCCAGTCGGCGGCCCACGAGCCGAGGTACAGGTCCCACGGGTTGCCCCGCTTCTTGATCTCGTCGAGCTTCGCGTCGGCCGGGATGTTCCGGATCGTGATGGCGAAGCCGGCGCGCTCCAGATTGCCCTTGAGCTGCGTCGCCAACTGCTGCTCCACCGAGCTGTCGGCGGCACCGAGGACCAGCTCGGGACGTTGCCCGCCGAGCAGTTCCCGGGCCTTCTCCAGGTCGCCGTTCGGCCCCGCCGGATAAGCGTCGTACGCCCGGTGCCCGATGGTGGCCGGTGGCATCAGGGTGGTCATCGGCACGGCGACGTGCCGCCCACCGAGCACCTTCACCAGGCCCTCCCGGTCGATTGCGTGGTTCAACGCCTGGCGCACCCGCAGATCGGTGACCCGCTCGTTGTTGATGACCAGCTGGTTGGCGCTCGGCGTCGGAGAGAGGATCGTGCGCGACCGCAGCGCGGCGTCACCCGCGACCCGGGCGACAAGCGAGGCGGGCACGTAGTCCCACGACAGGGCGCTCTGGTCCGGGCCGTTGTCGGCGATGACCCGGTTGGCCGCGGCGTCGGGGGTCGGGCCGAAACTCCACACGAAGCGGTCCGGGTACTGGTGGCGCACCGGGTCGGTGGCAGGGTCCCAGTGTTCGTTGCGCTCCATCACGATCTCGATGCCCGCCCGGTACCGGGTGACCTTGTACGGCCCGGACGAGAAGGGCGCGTTGCCGAGGTCGACCCCGGTGTCCCGGTCGGGCGGCAGGGGTGCGCTCGCCGGCAGCGACACCGCGAACGGCAGGTCGCAGCGGGGTCTGGCGAACTCGAAGCGCAGCGTCCGGTCGTCCGGCGTGGTCAGGCCCGGCGGCAGCGAAGTGCGGTTGGCCTTGAAGTCCCACGCGGTGTCGTACTGCGGAGTGTCGACCAGCCACTCCTGGAGATAGGTGGGGCCGCCGGCCAGGTCCGGGTCGAAGGACCGGGCGATCCCGTACGCGATCTCCCTGGCCGTGACCGGCCGGCCGTCCTCGAAGCGCACCCCGTTCTTGACGGTGAACTCCCAGACCCGGCAGTCGTCGTTGACGTCGCGGCCCGGCGTCTCGGCGAGGTCACCGACAAGCGTCAGGCTGCCCGCACCGTCGTCCTTCCAGGTGGTGAGGGTGCGGGCGAACAGCGGGACGGTCATCAGGCCGGCGAACGAGTACGTCCGTTGCGGATCCAGGTGGGAGATCGCTGTCTCGCGGAGAATGGTGAAGGTGCCACCACGCCGCGCACCGGCCACCTCCGGCGCCGGGCCCGTGGAGTCCTTCGGGTCGGTGGCGATGACCCCCGTGGGCTGCCGGCCGGTGTCCGCCGGGGAGTCCCCGCCGGTGTTCGCCGGGCAGGCACTCAGGCTCACCACAAGCGCGAACGCACCACCCGCCGCAAGTGCCGACCGTGCTCGCATCTGCCGCCTCCTCAGTTGTCGATGAGTCCACACCGCCCCGACCGCCTCAGCCCCACCGGACCCGTGGGTCGATGGCCAGGTAGAGCAGGTCCACAAGCATGTTCGCCAGCACCACGAAGACCGCCGCGACCAGCACGGTGGCCATGATGGTCGGCAGGTCGCCCGCGCGTACCGCGTCGACGGCGGTGCGGCCGAGCCCCTGGATACCGAAGGTCGTCTCGGTGATCACCGTGCCGCCGAGCGCCGCGCCGACGTCCAGGCCGGCGACGGTCACCACCGGGGTGATCGCCGCGCGCAGCGCGTGCCGGCCGTAGACCGCCGAGCTGGGCAGGCCCTTCGCCCGCGCGGTACGCACGAAGTCCTCACCCAACGTCTCCAGCAGCTGGGCCCGGAACAGTCGGGCGTAGCTGGCGGAGAAGAGCAGGGCCAGCGACACCCAGGCGAGCACCAGGCCGCCGGCCCAGCGGACCGGATCGTCGAACAGCGACGTGTATCCCGGCACCGGCAGCCAGCCCAGCGTGTGCACGAAGACCAGCAGCAGCACCGCGCCGACGAAGTACAGCTGCAAGGAGGCGCCGGTGAGCGCGAAGCCGATCGCCGCCCGGTCGACCCAGGTGCCCCGGCGCAGTGCCGACACCAGGCCCAGACCCACCCCGAGCAGCAGCCACAGGATCGCCGCCGGGACGACGATGCTCAGCGTCACCGGCAGCACCCGGGCGAGCGTGTCGGTGACCGCCTCGTTGTTCACGTACGACCAGCCCAGGCAGGGTGCGTCGCAGTACCCGCCCTGGGCGGCACTCAGCTCCCGACCGGTGACGATGCCCTTCATGTAGCCCGCGTACTGGTCGACAAGCGGGTCGCTGAGCCCCAGTTCCTGGCGTACCCGTTCCAGCCGTTCGGGGTTGCAGTTCTTCGGGCACATTCCGGTGACCGGGTCGCGGGGCAGGGCGAAGAACATCAGGAAGGTCAGTACGCTCACCGCGAATAGGGTGAGCACCGCCGACAGGGTCCGCTTGACCAGGAAGCGCAGCACCCGACCACCTCTACCGTGCGGACTTCGGGTCGAGCGCGTCACGCAGCGCGTCCCCGAAGAGGTTGACGGCGAACACCAGCGCGAAGATCGTGACGCCGGGGAAGAGGACGAACGCCGGATCGGTCTGGAGGTAGGCCAGGCTCTGGTAGATCATCCGACCGAAGCTCGGGGTCTCCTGGGTCAGTCCGACACCGATGAACGACAGGGCCGCCTCGCCGGTGATGAACTGCGGCACCGCGAGCGAGAACGACACCAGGATCGGCGCCCAGAGGTTCGGCAGCAACTGCCGGAACAGCATGTGCCCCGGACCCGCCCCGCTGGCCCGCGCCGCCGCCACGAACTCCCGCTCCCGCAGCGCGATCACCTGCCCGCGGACCAGCCGGGCGGTGCCGGTCCAGCCGAACAAAGCGAAGATCACGATGAGTACGCCGACCCCGAAGGCCGGTGGCACCGCGTCCCGCTGTCCGTGGAAGCGCAACGTCAGGGTGGGGATCAGCGCCAGCGCGACCACCAGGAAGGGCAGCGCCAGGGTCAGATCCGTGACCCAGGTGACCACCGCGTCGACCCAGCCGCCGAGATAGCCGGCGAGCGTGCCGAGGACGACGCCGATCACCGCGGTGAGCACCGCTGCGGAGACGGCGACGAACAGCGACGTCCGCAGGCCGTACACCAGCCGGATGAACACGTCCCGACCCAGGCCCGGCTCCAGCCCGAAGAAGTGTTCCCCGGAGACACCACCGGCGTGCCCCAGTGGCAGGCCGAACCCGTCCAGCTTGCCCTGGAACTGGTCCCGTGGACCGATCCCGTAGGTCAACTCGATCAACGGCGCGGCGAACGCCACCAGCACGAGCAGCACAAGCGTCGCCCCGCTGACAAACGCGGTGCGATCGCCACGCAGCCGCAGCCAGGCCAGTTGTCCCGGCGAGCGCCCGACGCTCCGGCGGTCGCGGGACCCACCGGCCGGGCCGCCCGACTCGATCGCGACAAGCGCCGTACCGTCCACCGGCGAGAGGCTCATGCCGTGGCTCGCCCACGCTCTGGACGCAGCGGGCCCGACTCGGGGAAGTGGCAGGCGGTGGCCTGGCCACCGCCGCGTCGCACCAGGGCCGGCTCCTCGACGGCGCACCGGTCACGCGCCTTCGGGCAGCGGGTACGGAACCGGCAGCCCGAGGGCGGGTCGAGCGGGGTGGGTACCTCCCCGGTGAGTCGGAGCCGACCGGCCGGGCCGAGGTGGCCGACGTTCGGCACCGCCGACAGCAGCGCCCGGGTGTACGGGTGCTGCGGCCGCTCGTAGATGTCGTCCCGATCGCCGATCTCGACGATCCGACCGAGATACATCACCGCGACCCGCTGGCAGAGGTGCCGCACCACGGCGAGGTCGTGGGCGATGAGGATGAGAGCCAACCCCAGGTCCCGCTGCAACCGCCGAAGCAGGTTGACCACCTGGGCCTGGATCGAGACGTCAAGCGCCGAGACCGGTTCGTCGGCCACCACCAACCGGGGTCGCGTGGCCAACGCCCTGGCGATGCCGACCCGCTGGCGCTGGCCGCCGGAGAACTCGTGCGGGTAGCGGTTGTAGTGCTCGGGGTTCAGGCCGACCAGTTCCATCAGCTCCCGGACGCGGGCCTTCGTCCCGCCCGGCGGATCGGCCCGGCTGACCCGTAACGGCATGGCGATGATCCGGCCGACCGTGTGCCGGGGGTTCAGGGAGGCGTACGGATCCTGGAAGATGATCTGGAGCTGCGCGCGCAGCGGGCGCAGTTGCCGCCGTCCGGCGCGGGTGAGGTCGTGTCCGGCGAACTCGATGCTGCCGTCGGTCGGTTCCAGCAGCCGCACCAGCAGCCGGCCGGTGGTGCTCTTGCCGCAGCCGGACTCGCCCACCAGACCGAGCGTCTCGCCCGCCCGTACCTCGAAGTCCAGCCCGTCCACGGCCCGCACCGGGCCACCCCGGCGTCGGCCACCACGGGTCGGGAAATGCTTGGTCAGGCCACGGACCCGCAGCAGCGGCCCGGGTTCGTCGGCCGTACCGACAGTCACCGCGCCACCCCCACCGGCGCGGTCTCCTCGGCGTGGCGCCGGGTGCGTTCCTCGGTCGGGAGATGGCACGCCAGCCGGTGCCCGCCCGGGCCGGTTACCCGCAGCTCGGGTGGCTCGGTGCGGCACCGGCCACCGACCGGCCCGGTGTGCCGGCAGCGCGGGTGGAAGACACAACCGGCCGGCAGGTCGTCCAGGCTCGGCGGGCTCCCCGGAATCGGCCTGAGGTCCGCCTCGGGGTCACCCCGCAACGACGGCACGCTGCCGAGCAACCCCCAGGTGTACGGATGCTGCGGGGTCCGCAGCACCTGTTCGACCTGGCCCTGCTCCATGACCCGGCCGGCGTACATCACCAGCACGTCGTCGGCGACCTGACCGACCACGCCGAGGTCATGCGTGATCAGGACGATCGCGGTGCCGAACTCGTCCCGCAGGCCGGTCAGCAGCTCCAGCACCTGCGCCTGCACTGTGACGTCCAGTGCACTCGTCGGCTCGTCGGCGATCAGCAGGGCGGGATCGTTCACAAGTGCCATGGCGATCATCGCCCGCTGACGCATGCCGCCGGAGAACTCGTGCGGGTACTGGTGGTAGCGCCGGTCCGGCTGCGGAATGCCGACCCGGTCCATCATCTCGACCACCCGCCGACGCGTCTCGCCCCGCCCGGCCCTGCGGTGGTGCACCCGGTACGCCTCGGCGATCTGCCGGCCGACCGGGTGGTACGGGTGCAACGCCGAGAGCGGGTCCTGAAAGATCATGGCCACGTCGCGGCCACGCAACCGGCGGATCTCGCCCTCCGGCCGGCCGACCAGCGACCGCCCGGCGATCGTGATCTCACCGGTGACGGTGGCCTGGCGGGGATCATGCAGGCCGAGGATGGCCAGCGAGGTGGCGCTCTTGCCCGCGCCGGACTCGCCG
The DNA here is from genome assembly GCF_040660295.1 of Micromonospora sp. NPDC049891. Lineage (NCBI taxonomy): Bacteria > Bacillati > Actinomycetota > Actinomycetes > Micromonosporales > Micromonosporaceae > Micromonospora > Micromonospora sp. NPDC049891. Next base: position 79,067 of record NZ_JBFAML010000006.1, on the reverse strand, counting down.
ACCACGGCCAGGATGCGGCCCCGCTCCACCGCGAACGAGACTCCGTCGACCGCGCGCACCACACCGTCGGTGGTGGTGAAGCTGACCCGCAGGTCGGTCACCCGCAGGTAAGGGTCCACGATCGCCTCCCGCCGCCCGCGACGAAGGGAAACGATCCCACGAACCGTCCGCACCGCACCACCGCCGGTGACCGCCGGCTGCCGCGCCGGCGCACCGAAAGTGCGACGATGGGGGCAGCCTGGCAGGCAGGATCCCGGCGAGACGAGCGGAGGTGACCATGACCGTGGCGGTGTTCGACCACGAGGGCCCGTGGACCGAGGAGGAGTACCTCGCCCTCGGCGAGACCTCCCAGCGCGTCGAACTCTTCGACGGGAGCCTGCACGTGACCCCAGCCCCCACCCCACGCCACCAGCGGATCTCCAGAAAGCTGGGCAACATCCTGGAGGCCGCGGCCGAGACCGTCGGCCTGGAACTGCTTGAGGCGGTGAACGTTCGACTGCGGCCGGGGCGCGTGCCGATCCCGGATCTGGTGCTCACCACACCGGTCGACCTAGATGACCCGTACATCGAGGCGGTCGACGTTCGGCTCGTCTGTGAGATCATCTCGCCCGGCAATCCGGCCACGGACAATGTCCTCAAGATGCACTACTACGCCGCCGCCGGCATCGAGTGGTACCTACTGGTCGAGCAGACGACCGGCGCGCTCCGCCTTTATCAGCGGCGTGGCGGGCACTATGTCGAACATCAGGCGGTCAAACGGGGCGGCGCGCTGGAATTGAACGCACCCGTCCAGGCGACGATCCGCCCTGAGGATCTCGTCCCCTGACGGTTGTCGGTCGACTCGCCTAGGGTCGGGCCATGAGTGACCACATGATCGGCACCGCGCGAACGTGCCTCGTCAACGTGCGCGACGAGGCGTCGCCGTGAGTGAGTTCGAGGTGGCCGAGGCGGCCGTGCAGGCGGCGTTGGACGCCGGTGCCCGCTACGCCGACGTTCGGGTGATGCACCGGCGCTACGAGTCGATGACCGCCCGCAACGGCGACATCGAGTCACTGACCCAGGACGAGAGCGTCGGGCTGGGCGTACGCGCGCTTGTCGGTTCGAGCTGGGGCTTCCACGCCGTACCGGAGCTGTCCGAGTTGGCCGCCCGCGACGCCGGCCACCGGGCCGCGCGGACCGCGACGGCAAGTGGTCTCGTTCCCGGCCCGCCCGTCGATCTGGTCGCGGGCACCCCGACCACGGCGAGCTGGTCCTCGCCCTGCCAGGTGGATCCGCTCGGTGTCTCCCTCGCCGTGAAGGGTGACCTGCTGGTGGCCGCCACCCGCACGATGACCGAGCAGGGCGCCGACCTCAGCGAGGGGCTCTACCAGATCTGGGACACCGCGAAGTGGTTCGTCTCCAGCGAGGGGCACCGCATCGACCAGCGCATCCGCGAGTGCGGGGGCGGCATCTCGGCCACCTCCGTCGGCGACGGCGAGACCCAGCGTCGGTCCTGGCCCAGCTACCGCGGCCAGTACGGCACCACCGGGTGGGAACTTGTCGACTCGCTGGAACTGACCACCCACGCGGCCCGGATCGCCGACGAGTCGCGGGCGCTGCTGACCGCGCCGCTCTGCCCCACCGGCGAGACCGACCTGATCCTCGGTGGCGAGCAGTTGGCGCTTCAGATCCACGAGTCGGTCGGGCACGCCATCGAGCTGGACCGCATCCTCGGCTGGGAGGCGGCCTTCGCCGGCACCTCATGGTTGGATCTGGCGCAGCTCGGCTCGCTGCGGTACGGCTCCGAGCTGATGACCGTCACCATCGACCCGACCATCCCCGGCGCGCTCGGCAGTTTCGGCTACGACGACGAGGGCTCACCGGCGGTCAAGCGCGACGCGGTGCGTGACGGTCGCTGGGTGGGCGTGCTGGCGGGCCGGGACTCGGCCGCGGTGGCGGGCCTCGACCACGGTGGCAGCGTGCGTGCCGACGGGTGGGCGCGGCTGCCGATGGTGCGGATGACGAACGTGGGTCTGGAACCCGGCCCGCACACCCTGGAGGAGATCGTCGCCGCCACCGACGAGGGGGTGCTGATGGACGTCAACCGGTCCTGGTCCATCGACGACAAGCGGCTGAACTTCCAGTTCGGCTGCGAGATCGGCTGGGAGATCCGCAACGGCCGCCGCCGGCGGATGCTGCGCAACCCGACGTACACCGGCATCGGCCCGCTGTTCTGGCGTTCGATGGACATGCTCTCCTCGGAGACGGTCCCGTGGGGCACACCGAACTGCGGCAAGGGCCAGCCGGGCCAGGTCGGGCACACGGGGCACCCGGCGGCGCCGGCCCGCTTCCGCGACGTCCGGGTGGGGGTACGCGCGTGACCGGGTGCCGGCGGGTGAGCCATCGTCATCGATGCAGGGTGGTGGCGTCGGACGACGTGGCCGGTCACCGGGAGTCGGCGTGAGTGCCGCGCCGGCGCGAGCCGGTGACGCCGAGCTGGACATCGCCGGCCGGGTCGTCGATCTGGTCACCCGGTTGGCCGGGACGGCCGCGCAGGCAGAGGTCACGGTGACCCGGGCCGAGTCGGCGTTGACCCGGTTCGCCAACTCGGCGATCCACCAGAACGTGGCCGCGTCCTCCGTGGACGTCAGGCTACGGGTCCACCTGGCCGGGCGTACCGCCGCCGGCAGCGGGAACGCGGTCACCGCCGACGGGCTGCGCGCACTTGTGGAGCGGGTGCTGACGGCGGCCCGGTTCACTCCGCTGGATCCGGCCTGGCCGGGGCTCACACCGTCGACACCTGTGGCCACCGCACCGGGCTGGGATCCGGCCACGGCCCACGCCGGGCCGGGCGAACGGGCCGCCCTGGTCCGGGCCTTCGTCGACGCGGCCGACGGGTTGGAAACGGCTGGCTACTGCCGCACGGGCCACCGGGTGGCGGCGTTCGCCAACTCGGCCGGTCACTCCGCCCAGGGGCAGGCGGCCGAGGCGGCGATGGACGGGATCGCCCGCACCGGTGGCGCGGACGGCACCGCGCGGCAGCACGTCGACCGGGTCGCCGATCTCGACGGTGCCGTCCTGGGCTGGCGAGCCGCCGCGAAGGCACGGGCCGCGGCCCGACCGGTCGAGCTGCCACCCGGGCGCTACCCGGTGGTGCTGGAGCCGACAGCCGTCGCCGACCTGCTGAGGAACCTGGCATGGCACGGCTTCAACGGCCGACGGTACGCCGAACGTCAGTCGTTCGCCGCCCCCGGTGTGGCCCAGTTCGACCGCGCGGTCACCCTGGTCGACGACCCGCTCGCGGCCTCTGGGCTGTCGTTCGACCCGGAAGGTACGCCGAGCCGGGCACTGACCCTGGTGGACGCGGGTACCACAAGCGCCGTCGCCCACGATCGGCGCAGCGCCGCCGAGCTGGGTGTCGGCTCGACCGGACACGCCTGGGCCGGCGGCGCCACCTTCGGCCCGATCCCCCGCAACCTGCGTCTCGCTCCTGCCGGCACGGTCGGCGCCGCCGACCCGACGGCTGCCTTCCTGGCTGGGGGTCAAGGCGTCGCCGGTGCAGGCCCGGCGGCCACCGGCGGCGCGGGCGCTCCCGGCGGGAACGGCGCGGCGACAGGCGGCGCGATCGGCGACCCGGACACCGCCGCACTGGTCTCCCGGATGGGGCGCGGTCTGCTGGTCAGCGACCTCTGGTACACCCGGGTCCTGGATCCGTTGAGCCTGGTCGTCACCGGCCTGACCCGCAACGGACTGTGGCTGGTCGAGGATGGTCGGGTCACCCGCGCGGTCCGCGATCTGCGCTTCACCGAGTCGTACCCCCGGGCGCTCGCCCCCGGGGCGGTGCTGGAGCTGGGTCGACACGCGGTACGCCTGCCGGACCCGGTGGACGGTGCCTGGTGGGAGGCGCCGTCGGTGCGGCTGGCCTCGTGGAACTTCACCGGCGGGGCGTCCGGCTGACCATCCGTCCACCGCTGAACGATCTTTTCCGGGCTCTCACATATTGATCTTGGCGGGAGGGTTTCCAAAGAGCGGGACACACGGGACACTGCCTTGCGCGGACGGCCCGCCTAGATCGGCGTAACGTGTGTCACTTAGCTGCTCCGGTACGCCCGGTGCGGTCGTTGGTGTGCGCATGACGCGGCAGGCGGGTGCGGGTTCGCCCGGTCCGCGTGCCGCCCGGAAGTGTTCCGCCGCCCGTGACAGGGCCCCGTCAGGGAGACGACGCGAATGACATCATCGGCAACGAAACCGCGGGGTGTGCGCGCACGCGCCGCCATCGCGGCGAAGACGTTGCGGACGGACCGTTGGTGGTTTGCCCCGCTGATCACGGTCATCGGGCTCAGCGCGTGGGTAGCGTACGCGACGGTCCGGGTCTTCATGCACAAGTGGTACTGGGTCGAGGACTACCACTATCTGACCCCGTTCTACTCCCCGTGCGTGACGGACCGGTGCCTGCCGGAGGCCTCCCATTTCGGGCAGTACCTGCCCGGCTGGTGGATCATCCCGGACGCCGCGTTCACCCTGCCGTTCCTGCTGCTGTTCCGGCTGACCTGCTACTACTACCGCAAGGCGTACTACCGGTCGTTCTGGCTGTCGCCGCCGGCCTGCGCGGTACCCGACGGCCACGCCTCCTACGGCGGTGAGACCCGGTTCCCGCTGATCGTGCAGAACTCGCACCGGTACTTCTTCTACTTCGCCGCGATCATCTCGCTGATCAACACCTGGGACGCGATCCTGGCCTTCCACAGCCCCGAGGGCTTCGGCTTCGGGCTGGGCAACCTGATCCTGCTCGGCAACGTGGTGATGCTCTGGGCGTACACGATCTCCTGCCACTCCTGCCGCCACATCATCGGCGGGCGACTCAAGCACTTCTCCAAGCATCCCGTCCGTTACCGGGCCTGGGGTTACATCTCCTGGCTCAACGTCCGGCACATGCAGCTCGCCTGGATCACGCTCGGCACGCTGGCGCTGACCGACTTCTACGTCATGTCCGTCGCCGCCGGGTGGATCTCCGACCTGCGGTTCATCAACTGAGGGCCCCTGACATGACGACCACAACCACTCGCATCGAACGACACCACTACGACGTCGTCGTGATCGGAGCCGGCGGCGCTGGCCTGCGCGCGGCGATCGAGGCACGGCTGGCCGGCAAGAAGACCGCCATCATCTCCAAGTCACTGTTCGGCAAGGCGCACACGGTGATGGCCGAGGGCGGCGCCGCGGCGGCCATGGGGAACGTGAACAGCCGCGACAGCTGGCAGGTGCACTTCCGGGACACCATGCGCGGCGGCAAGTTCCTCAACAACTTCCGGATGGCGGAACTGCACGCCAAGGAGTCGCCACAGCGGATCTGGGAGCTGGAGACGTACGGCGCGCTGTTCGACCGCACCAAGGACGGCAAGATCTCGCAACGCAACTTCGGTGGCCACGAGTACCCCCGGCTGGCCCACGTCGGCGACCGGACGGGCCTGGAGCTGATCCGCACCCTCCAGCAGAAGATCGTCTCGTTGCAGCAGGAGGACAAGCGCGAGCACGGCTCGTACGACGCGCGGATCAAGGTCTTCTCCGAGACCACCATCACCGAGCTGCTGCTCGACGGGGACCGGGTCGCCGGCGCCTTCGGCTACTACCGGGAGTCCGGCGAGTTCGTCCTCTTCGAGGCGCCCGCCGTGGTGCTCGCCACCGGTGGGGTCGGCCGGTCCTACAAGGTCACCTCGAACTCCTGGGAGTACACCGGGGACGGTCACGCGCTGGCGCTGCGCGCCGGGGCCACTCTGATCAACATGGAGTTCCTCCAGTTCCACCCGACGGGCATGGTCTGGCCGCCGTCGGTGAAGGGCATCCTGGTCACCGAGTCGGTACGTGGTGACGGTGGGATCCTGAAGAACTCCGAAGGCAAGCGGTTCATGTTCGACTACGTCCCCGACGTCTTCCGCAAGCAGTACGCGGAGACGCCCGAGGAGGCGGACCGCTGGTACGACGACCCGGACAACAACCGGCGTCCGCCGGAGCTGCTGCCCCGCGACGAGGTGGCGCGGGCGATCAACAGCGAGGTCAAGGCCGGTCGGGGTACGCCGGCCGGCGGTGTCTACCTGGACATCGCTTCCCGGCTGCCGGCCGAGGAGATCCGCCGTCGTCTGCCGTCGATGCACCACCAGTTCAAGGGGCTGGCCGACGTCGACATCACCAAGGAGCCCATGGAGGTCGGCCCGACCTGCCACTACGTCATGGGTGGGGTGGAGGTCGACCCGGACAGCGGCGCCGCGTACGGCTCGGTACGCGGGCTGTTCGCCGCAGGTGAGGTCTCCGGCGGCATGCACGGCTCCAACCGGCTCGGCGGCAACTCCCTGTCCGACCTGCTGGTCTTCGGCAAGCGGGCGGGCGGCCACGCGGCGAACTACATCGACCAGCTCACCGCCCGGCCCCGGGTCGCGGTGGCGGCTGTGGAGACGGCTGTGGAGACGGCCCTGGCGCCGTTGCAGCGGGACACCGGTGAGAACCCGTACACCCTCCAGCAGGACCTCCAGGCGGTGATGGGGGATCTGGTCGGCATCATCCGGCGGGAGGCCGAACTGGAGGACGCGCTGGTCCGCCTGGCGGAGCTGCGCGAGCGGGTGGCGAAGGTGAGCGCAGCCGGCGGCCGGCGATACAACCCGGGCTGGCATCTGGCGCTGGACCTGCGCAACATGCTCGTGGTCTCCGAGTGCACCGCGAAGGCGGCGCTGGAGCGTCGCGAGTCACGCGGCGGTCACACCCGCGAGGACTTCCCCACCATGGATCCGCAGTGGCGGCGGGTCAACCTGGTCTGCTCGCTGGTGGGCGACGCCGTCCGGTTGGAGCGCAAGCCGCTGCCGAAGATGCGCTCCGAGCTGATCGGCCTGTTCGACCGCGCCGAGTTGGCCAAGTACCTCACCGACGAGGAACTCACGGAATTCGACGCCCTCGTCGCCGCCGATGCCGCTGCTGCCGGCGCGGCGACCGACGCTGACGCCGAGAAGGAGAACCGCTGATGGGCACGAAGCGCCAGTTCCGGATCTGGCGGGGTGACGCCGAGGGTGGCGACCTGCAGGACTACACGGTCGAGGTCAACGAGGGCGAGGTGGTCCTCGACGTGATCCACCGGTTGCAGGCGACCGACGCGCCCGACCTGGCCTGCCGGTGGAACTGCAAAGCCGGCAAGTGCGGCTCCTGCTCGATGGAGATCAACGGGATGCCCAAGCTGGGCTGTATGACCCGGATGTCGACGTTCGAGGAGAACGAGACGATCACGGTGACCCCGTTGCGGACGTTCCCGGTCATCCGGGACCTGGTCACCGACGTGTCGTTCAACTACGAGAAGGCCCGGGAGACCCCGGCCTTCGCTCCTCCGGCCGACCTGGCCCCCGGTGACTACCGGATGCAGCAGGTCGACGTGGAGCGCTCGCAGGAGTTCCGCAAGTGCATCGAGTGCTTCCTGTGCCAGACCGTCTGCCACGTGATCCGGGACCACGACGAGAACAAGCAGGCGTTCGCCGGGCCCCGGTACTTCATCCGGGCCGCGGAACTGGACATGCACCCGCTGGACGACCGGACCGACCGCAAGGACTATGCGCAGACCGAGCAGGGCCTCGGCTTCTGCAACATCACCAAGTGCTGCACCGAGGTCTGCCCCGAGCACATCAAGATCACCGATAACGGGATCATCCCCATGAAGGAACGGGTCGTCGACCGCAGGTACGATCCACTTGTGTGGCTCGGTAGCAAGATCTTCCGGAGGGGTCAGGTGCCTCAGACCAGCGTGACCAGCGAACACTCCCCGGGCGCGGTGCGCTCCAGCGCCGCGGGCGGCGGTGTGCACTCCCACGCGGGCGGCTCGCACGACGCCCAGGCCGAGGTGCAGGCCCAGCAGGGCGTCAACTGGCACCGCGAGGTGCCCCACCCGACCGCCCCCGCGGTGGACGCCAGCGGCAAGCTCCCCCTGACGGAGCTCACCTTCGACCGCGCCGCCGCTCCCTCTCCCTTCGGCGACGACGTCACCTTCCCGCTCCCCCCCGAGCACCTCAACTTCGCCCACCCCGACCAGGACGAGCGCAACCACTAACCCCCACCCCGTGCCAGTTTCGCGTTGATCATGAGGTTAGCGGCAGTAATCGATCTCCACGATGCCGTTAACCTCATGATCAACGGAGTTATCCACAGGGACTGCGGTGGGGCGGGGAGGTTCGCCAGCCTTGGGGGGTGGATCGGGACGGGTGGATTCGGCGGGTTGGGGCCGGGCAGGACGGGCTCGTGTGCCGGGAGCAGGCGCTGGGATGCGGCTACTCCCGGCATGAGGTCGACAATCTCGTCGCGTTCGGGCGGTGGCAGTCGCTGGCCCGGGCCGTCTATCTCCCGCAGCCGGCCTGGGCGGTGGAGCCGTCCCGGCGCCAGCTCGTCCGCGCCGCACTGCTCTCACTGGGGCCAGCCGCCCATGCGGTCCACGGAAGCGCCGCTGAACTCCTCGGCATAGCCGGCCTGCCAAGGTCCGACGAGATTCACATCGGCCTGCCGGGAGCAGCCGCCAAGCGGGCGCGGATCGGGCAACCCCACGTCGTGCTGCACCAACTGGAGCACCCGGCAACGTCCCTGGTGAGTGTGGGTGGGTTGCTGGCCACCGATGCCATCACCACGGTCGGCGACGTCATCCTGCGGGTGGGGCGGTACCCGGCAGTCTCGGTGCTGGACTCGGCGCTGAACCGAGGACTGCTGGTCGAGGACGACCTGGGGTCGATCGCACACCGGATCAGGCGCCGACGGGGCGCGGTCGCGGCCCGCGGATACCTCACTGAGGCCGACGGGCGGGCCCAGTCCCCGCTGGAGACCCGCGCCAGGCTGCGCTGTGTCGACGGCCGGGTGCCACCCGACGCGCTGCAACTGGAAGTACGCGACGACGACGGATACCTGCTCGGCGTCGGCGATCTCGGCTGGCGCGCCCCCAAGGTGATCGCGGAGGCCGACGGTCAAGGCCCGCACGACCTTCCGGACGCGATCTTCGCCGATCGCCGCCGCCAGAACCGCCTCGCCAACGCCGGCTGGAAGATCCTCCGCTTCACCTGGCAGGACACCCTCGACCCGGCCTACATCCCCTGGGTCGTCCGCCAAGCCCTCGCCACGTTCCAGCGCCGTTGATCATGAGGTTAGCGGCATCGTGGAGATCAAATACTGCCGCCAACCTCATGATCAACGCGGTGGGAGGGGGTGGGTGGGGTCAGGGGAGGGACAGGAGGGGGCGGAGGGCGGCGACTATGGGGGCGTCGGCGGGGAGCCAGGTGACGGTGTCCAGCTCGGTGGCGGAGAGCCAACGCAGAGCGGAGTGTTCGAGGGCCTGGGGCTGGTCGTCGTGCAGGAGGCGGGCCGCGTACACCTTGAGGACCGAGCGGCCGTGCGCCATCCGGACGTCGCGGCCGACCCGCTCGCCGATCTCCACGCGTACGGCCAGTTCCTCGACGCACTCGCGGGCCAGCGCCGCCGTCTCGCTCTCCCCCGGCTCCACCTTGCCGCCGGGGAACTCCCACATGCCCGCCACCTCGGGCGGGGCGGATCTGGCGCAGGCCAGCACCCGCCCGTCCCTGATGATGGCCGCGCCGACGATCACCTTCGGATCGCGCCGTACGGCCTGTCCGCCGCCGTTCGCCCGTTCGGTCCGCACGGGCGTCCAGAGTGCCAGATCAATCAGCGGTTTGGGTAGCTTGGTCGTCCGTCAGGCCAGGAATACCCGGAAGTGTGGGCGTGGACACACCCTCCGTGCGACGTAAGACTAGAGGCACCGACAAAGACACGGGGCGGCGACGATTTGGCCACAAGCCGGCAACGAAGCCTGGGAGGTGCGGTGATGCGTGCGCTGTTCGGCGGTCGGGCAAAGCACGACTACCTCAGCGACGCCCTCACCCTACTGTCCGGTTGGACGCGTGAGGGTGAGCAGATCCGGCGCACGCTCGTCATCGACGACACGCAGCACGCGGCGCTGACCGAGCGGGTGAAGGTGGTCGCCGACGCGCTGCATCTGCGCCCGGAGATCAGTCGGCGCGCCGATCACACCCAGATCCGGGTCGGGCACGGCAACGAGCCCCTCTCCGAGGGCGAGGTCCTGCTGGCCGCCCGCATCGAGGACGCCTACCGCGCGGTCACCGAGAGCTGACGGTACGTCCGCTGGCGCACGCTGCCTACCGTGGGCGGCATGGCCAACGCGACCTATGACCGCAAGGAACAGTTCCAGCAGATCCAGAGCGGCCTGCTCGACGGTGAACAGATCATCGCCGTCTACGACGCCGTCGGCACCGGCACCGGGTTCATCGGGCTGACCGACAGGCGCGTCATCATCCAGGACCGCTCGTTCGTCGGCAAGAAGTACGCGATCACCAGCATCCCGTACTCGAAGATCACCAGCGTGAGCGTGGTCAGCAACAAGTCATGGGGCGGTTCGTTCTTCTCCACCGGCGCGATCGCCATCCACGTCGGTACGCACACCTACGAGGTGGAGTTCCGCGGCGACCAGAAGAGTCACCACGTGCACAACGTCATCCTGCACTACATCAGCTGACCAGCCCCGGGGGGGGAAATCAGTTGCCACCGGACATCGATGCAGGTTGACTCACGAGCCAGCCGGACGAAGGGAGCGACGACATGAGGCACGCCACGACGCCCATGCAGCGAGTAGGCACCGTCAACCCCATCGAATCGAGGCTTCGTGCGTACGTGGGAATCATCGGACAAGGCGCCGTGCGGCGCCGGTAGCAACGACGGAGGCCGCTGATGTCGGTCTTCGACGACCCGGGACACTTCGGCCGGCTCTGGGCCAACACCTACGACCAGCCCGGCGGCCTACCTGATCCGGCACCGGCGGTGGAGTTCCTCGCCGAGTTGGCCGGCGACGGTCCGGCACTGGAACTGGCCATCGGCACCGGCCGGGTCGCCCTTCCGCTGGCCGAGCGCGGGATCACCGTGGAGGGGATCGAGGCCTCGCCGGAAATGGTCGCCAGGATGCGGGCCAAGCCCGGTGGCGAGGACATCCCCGTGGCCATCGGCGACATGGCGGACGTGCCGGTGACCGGCCCGTACACCATGGCGTACCTGGTCTTCAACACCCTGTTCAACCTGGTCCGCGCCCAGCGGCAGGCGGACTGCTTCCGCAACGTCGCCCGGGTGCTCGCCCCCGGCGGCGCGTTCGTCATCGAGACGTTCGTACCCGACCCGGCGGACTTCGACCGGGACGAGCAGGTCCAGATCCGGGAGGTGACCGAGGACTCGGCCACCATCCGCCTGCACAAGTACGACCGGGCAGCGCAGACGTTCCTCCGGCAGACCATCACGTTCCACTCCGCCGGGGTGCACCTGCACCCGTTCGCGATGCGTTACCTGTGGCCCGAGCAGATCGACGAACTGGCGGAGCAGGCCGGTCTCCGGCTCGCCGAGCGGTACGCCGACTGGGATCGGTCCCCCTTCGGCCCGGACAGCACCTCGCACATCTCGGTGTACCGGCTCGAGTGAACCTGGTGCGGGCGCGACGGCGGGACCAGCGTCGCGCCCGCACCACCGCCCGACCGGGCCATCCGGCGGCTCGCACCGCCCGGCGGCTCACGGCACCGAAAGGCTCGCTGATGGGCTCGCGTCGGGCTGGAATACTGGCCGGTATGCCGATCCGTGCGTCGCTGGCGGCCAGATTTCGACAGATCCGGGACCGGGGCCGTGGTCGTTGGCTGCGCCGGGCGGTGCTGGCCGGCGGGCTCGGCGTCGCGCTGCTGATCACCGGCGTGTGGGCGAGCGCTAGCTGGATCCGCTCCGGTGCCGAGGGACGCATCCACCCGGCGGGGACGGCGCCCGAGGCGCCCGTCGCCCTGGTGCTCGGTACCCGGGTGCAACCCGACGGCACCCCGGCACCGTTCCTCGCCGCCCGGCTGGAGATCGCCCGCGAGCTGTACGCCACCGGCAAGGTGCGGGCGATCCTGGTGTCGGGCGACAACATGCGCCACGAGTACAACGAGCCCGAGGCGATGCAGCGCTGGCTGGTCGAGCAGGGTGTGCCGGCCGACAAGGTGGTGCTCGACTACGCCGGCTTCGACACGTACGACTCGTGCGCCCGCGCGAAGCGGATCTTCGGGGTGGAGCGGGCGACGGTGGTGACCCAGCAGTTCCACCTGGCCCGCGCCGTCACGGTCTGCCGGCATCTCGGCATCGACGCCAACGGCGTCGGCGACGAGACCGCCCGGGAGCTGAGCCACCGCACCTGGCGGATCAGCGCCGCCCGCGAGTACGGCGCCGGGCTGAAAGCCGCGCTGGACGTGCTCTCCGGCCGCGACCCGGTGCACCTCGGCAACCGCGAGACCGGCGTCGACGACGCCCTGCGCGCCGGCTGACACCGCCCGCCGGCAGGTCGGTGACGCCCCCGGGAACAGCGGTGCGGGGTGGCCGGCGGGAGGGATCCGACCGCCCCGCACCGTCGAGGCGGCGGGCCTACGCCACGAAACGGGTACGGCGACGACGGGCGAGCAGGTAGGCGGCACCACCGAGGAGCAGCAGCACGCCACCCACGGCGGCAAGCGTCCCGGTCTGCGCACCGGTCACCGGCAACCCGCCACCCTGGCCGTCATCGTCGCCGGGAGCGCCCGGGCTGGCCGGAGGGACGTCCGTCGGCGTACCGGTCGGGGTCGCGGTGGGCGTGGTGGTCGGGGTCGCGGTGGGCGTGGCCGTCGGGGTCGGCGTCGGGGAGGTCTTGAGTACGACACCGATGAAGCCGAGCGGGTTCGGCGGCTCCAGGCCCACGAGCGGTGCCGCCGGGGTGGCCAGGGTCAGCGGGCCACCGGTGCCCCGGACCGCACTGGTGCCCTGCCCGGCCCAGCCGTCGGCCAGCTTCTGGATGCCGCCGAGCCGGTCGACGTACTCCGTGCTACGCCAGAAGTGGATGATCGACGAGATGTTCTCCGGCTGAGCCTCCGGCTTGGTGGAGATGCCCGCGCCCAGCGCCGCCAGACTCGCGCCCGGGGCAAGCTCCACGTCGAACTCGCACCAGGCCGACTCCAGGTTGCTGTCGACGGCGTACCAGCAGTTCTCGTAGGTCTTCGTGAAGTCCAGGTCGTTGAGGATCCGGATGTGGACGACCACGCCGTTGACCGGTGCGTCCCCCTTGTTGGTCACGCCGATCAGGGCGGGCACGTCCTCGCCCTGGCCGACCCGGTAGCCACGGCGGCCGTCGGTCGGCGGAAGCTGCTCGGTGCCGGCCGCGAGCTTCGCCGAGTCGGAGGCCTGCGGGGCCGGAGCGGCGGAGGCGGGTGCGGCGGCGAGACCGGCCGCGAGGAGTGCGGCGCTTACCGCGAGCAGGGCAGAACGAGGCGTGGTCAAGGAAACCCCCGTGGATATCCGTCAATGACCGCGTCACGATACAGGTGACAGGTTACGCCGAGCAGAACGCCATCGGTCGATTCGGGGAGCGCCGCCCGAGGAGCACTCCCATCGGTATCCGTCTACACGTTGAAGCGGAACTCCACGACGTCGCCGTCCTGCATGACGTACTCCTTGCCCTCGATGCGGACCTTGCCCGCCGCCTTGGCCGCGGCCATCGAGCCGGCCTCGACCAGGTCGGTGTAGGAGACGACCTCGGCCTTGATGAAGCCGCGCTGGAAGTCGGAGTGGATCACTCCTGCGGCCTCCGGGGCGGTCGCGCCGATCGGCACGGTCCAGGCCCGCGCCTCCTTGGGGCCGGCGGTGAGGTACGTCTGGAGGCCGAGCGTGCGGAAGCCCACCCGGACCAGCTGGTCCAGCCCCGGCTCGGACTGCCCGATCGACTCCAGCAGCTCGCGGGCCTCGTCCTCGGGCAGGTCCACCAGCTCGGACTCGATCTTGGCGTCCATGAAGACCGCCTCGGCGGGTGCCACAAGCGCTCGTAGTTCGTCGAGGAACTCCGCGTTGTTCAGCTCGGCCTCGTCGACGTTGAAGACGTACAGGAACGGCTTGGTGGTGAGCAGGTGCAGCTCACGCAGGTGCTCCAGCTCGATGTTGGCCGCTGCCGCACCCGCGTAGAGGGTGGTCCCGCCGTCCAGGACCTCAACGGCCCGGCGCGCGGCGTCCACCGCGGCGGCCCGGTCCTTGCGGAGCTTGGCCTCCTTCTCCAGCCGGGGCAGCGCCTTCTCCAGGGTCTGGAGGTCGGCGAGGATCAGCTCGGTGTTGATCGTCTCGATGTCGTCGCCCGGGGAGACCTTGCCGTCGACGTGCACCACGTTCGGGTCGGAGAAGGCCCGCACCACCTGGCAGATAGCCGAGGCGTCGCGGATGTTGGCGAGGAACGCGTTGCCCCGCCCCTGCCCCTTGGAGGCACCACGCACCAGGCCGGCGATGTCGACGAACGAGACCGGGGCGGGGATCACCTTCTGCGAGCTGAAGATCTCGGCGAGCTTGTCCAGCCGCTCGTCCGGCAGCCCGACCACACCGACGTTGGGCTCGATGGTCGCGAACGGGTAGTTCGCGGCGAGCACGTCGTTCTTGGTCAGCGCGTTGAACAGGGTGCTCTTGCCGACGTTGGGCAGGCCGACGATGCCGATGGTGAGACTCACGACGAGCCAGCTTACGCCGGTGCCGCTCGGCCGCCGGCAGGCAGGCTCGATCCGGCGTCAGCGTCGGCCCGGCCGAGCGGGCGTTGGCCCGGCCGACGCCGAGCTGGCGAGGCAGGACGCGCGGGCTGTCACCGGTCGTGCTGCGGTCTCCCCTGGCGTGGCACCAGCAGGTCGATCCGCAGGACACCGGGGGCGAGTTCGGCGGCGGCGGCCAGCGGCAGCGTGAAGCGGGCATCGGCGGCGGGAGCGGCGTGCTGCGATTCACCGAGCATCCAGTGGACCTCGTCGGCCGTCCAGCCCAGCCCCGGTCGGGCCGCGATCTCCCGGAGCAGCCGCAGCGCCGCCCGGGTGTCGTCGTCGTAGAAGCGCATGCACCAGTGGTGCACCCACATCCCGAGCGCGCGAACCCCGTCCTGGTCGAGCGAACCCACCAGGCGACCACAGGCAGTGTCACCGAAGGCGCGACCCGGATCGTCGGCACGGTCCCGCTCGATGGCCCCGACCGCGGCGGGGGCGACGGCGCGCATCCGGGCGTAGAAGCGTTGGACCACTGTCGGGTCGAGCGGTGGGTGCTCGTGTCTCGACGTCGCCCGACCCGCCACGCTGACCATTGCCGCACCCTTCTGGAGTTGGTGGCCGCACGCTACCCACCACAACCGACACTTTCGGGTGATCGGCGAGACGTAGGGTGTGGTCCGAATTCCGCGAGCCGGGCGGGTGGGAGCAGGCGCATCATCGGTGACGTGGAACTGGACTTCGAGCGGTGTTACCGGGCCGTCGACAGCCGTGACCAGCGGTTCGACGGCTGGTTCTACACCGGCGTGACCTCGACCGGGATCTACTGCCGGCCGTCGTGTCCGGCGATGACCCCGAAGCGGCGGAACGTACGTTTCTTCCCGTCGTCGGCAGCGGCCCAGCGGGCCGGGCTGCGCGCGTGCCGGCGCTGCCACCCGGACGCGTCCCCCGGCTCACCCCAGTGGGACGTACGGGCCGACGTGGTGGGCCGGGCGATGCGACTGATCGCCGACGGCGTGGTCGACCGCGACGGGGTACCCGGGCTGGCCGCCCGGCTCGGCTACACCGAGCGGCACCTGCACCGGATGCTGCGGGCGGAACTCGGCGCGGGGCCGCTGGCACTGGCCAGGGCCCAACGGGCGCAGACCGCCCGCACCCTGATCGAGACGACCGGGCTGGGCCTGGCCGAGATCGCGTTCGCCGCCGGGTTCGGCAGCGTCCGCCAGTTCAACGACACCGTACGCGCGGTCTACGGCGCACCGCCGTCGCAGCTGCGAAGCGCCAACGGCACGGCGGTCGGTGGCGCGGGCACCGTCACCCTGAGGCTGGCGTACCGGCCGCCGCTGCACGCCGCCGCGCTGCTCGACTTCCTCGCCCGACGCACACTGCCGGGGGTCGACGAGGTGGTCGACGGGGCGTACCGCCGGGGGTTGCGGTTGCCGCACGGACCCGGCGAGGCCACGCTGACCCCGGCGGCCGGTTACGTGGCGGCGACGCTGCGCCTGACCGATCTGCGTGACCTGGCCCCCGCGGTGGCCCGGTGCCGGCGCCTGTTCGACCTGGACGCGGACCCGGTCGCCGTCGACCAGACGCTCGCCGCCGACCCCGCGCTGTCCGCGACGGTGGCGGCAGAGCCCGGGGTACGCGTCCCCCGCGCGGTGGACGGCCTGGAGATGGCCGTCCGCGCCATCGCCACCCAGCAGGTCTCCCTGGCCTCCGCCCGCACCACCCTCACCCACCTTCTCGAAGAGGCCCGCGGTGATCAGGAGGCGCTGGGGACCGGGGCGCTGCCCGGGTTCGCCACGGCCGAGGAGCTGCTGGGGGTGGCGGATTCGGGATTCCGGATGCCGGTGGGGCGGCGCGAGACGATCCGGGCGGTGGCGCGGGCGGTCGCCACCGGCGAACTCGACCTGGAGCCAGGTGGGGACCGGGAGGAAACGGCGCGACGGCTGACCGCGATCCCGGGCATCGGCGCGTGGACCACCGGATACCTGACCATGCGCGCGCTCGGCGACCCCGACACGTTCCTCCCCACCGACCTCGCGGTACGCCGCGGCGCCGCAGCCCTCGGCCTCACCGACAACCCCAGGACCCTTGACGAGTACGCCGCCCGCTGGCGCCCCTGGCGGTCGTACGCCGTGATCCGTCTCTGGCGATCAGCATGAGTCCGCCCGTCGACCCCGCCTGGGTCCGCTTGGGTCCGCTTGGGTCCGCTTGCGCAGGGCAGCATCAGTCCAACTCTGGAGAGCCGCATGAGCAGCATGAACACCACGATCAGCATGATCGACAGCACGGTAGTCGAGACCCCCGCCGGGCCGTTCACGGTCCTCGTCGGTCCGGACGGCGCGGTACGGGCGTCGGGTTTCACCTCGGACCCGGCGAACCTGCTGCCACTCGTGCACCCGAGCCTGCGCGGTGAGCCGCGCAGGCGGGCGGACCTCGGTCCGGTCACCGCAGCCGTCGCCGGGTACCTCGACGGTGACCTGGCCGCGATCGACGACGTACCTGTCGAACAGCACACCGGCGGGGCGTTCATGTCACACGCCTGGCAGGTGCTGCGCGACGTCAAACCGGGGACGCCGGTCACCTACACCGGGTACGCCGCACTTGCCGGCCGGCCCGCCGCGGTACGCGCCGCCGCGGCGGCCTGCGCCCGCAATGCCGCAGCGCTCTTCGTTCCCTGCCACCGGGTGCTGCGTACCGACGGCACGCTCGGCGGCTATCGCTGGGGGTTGCCGGTGAAACGCTGGCTGCTCGACCACGAACGAATCAGCTGGCAGCCCGGCGCACACCCACAGTGATTATCGCGTTGCGTAACAATCCTGGCGAGACATCCGCCGGCCTCTCGTGTCCCATCCACACGCTTTGCTCTGCTTCAACCCACGCAGTAGTCGATGAGCAGCATCGACGCAATGGCAACCGTTCGATCACCGGAACGCCATGCGGCACGGAGGGTAACCGTTGCGTGGGTTGAAGCAGAGCAAAGGGACTGGAGGTCGATGGGGGCGCGGGCGTCGTAGACACGCGCCGTCACGGGCCTGACGGGCTGGGTGTGGGTGTGCGACGACGCAAGGACGAGCTGCCGGGAGGCGGAGACGCGGCAACTGCTCGACGCTACGGCGCCCGCCGGCGTTGGCGGTCGACGGCGAGAGCCGGACGGCGGCGCGGGACAAGCGGCGCGGGACAAGCGGCGCGGTGGCGACCAGCGGGGCAGGGCGTCGAGCGGCGGGGCAGGCCGCACCTCTGACAGCAAGCCGACAGCGGCGACGCCACCAAATGCGGCTACCGTCGGGTAGTGGCTGCGGGGAGCGGCGGCGGCCCGGCCGACCGGGGCGAGGTCCGTCGACATCCCCTGCGCAACCTCTGGCGACTGCGCCGCTACCTGCGTCCGCACGCGTTCGAGTTCGGTTGGCTGATGCTGGCCGGGCTGGCCGCCACCGGCGCCGGCATCGCCGTACCCCTGGTGGCCCAGCAGGTGGTCGACGGGCCGGTGGCCCGCCGTGACCTGACCGGCCTGTTTCTGCTGGCCGGGCTGGCGCTGCTGCTCGGGCTGGCCGAAGCCCTGCTGATCTTCATTCGTCGGTGGGTGCAGTCGTCGTCCTCGGTGGCGATGGAGGCGGCCATCCGCACCGACGTCTACGCCCACCTGCAACGGCTGTCGGCCGGTTTCCACGACCGGTGGCCGTCCGGCCAGTTGCTCTCCCGGATCACAAGTGACCTCTCGGTGCTACGCCGCTTCCTCTCCTTCGGGCTGTTCTTCCTCATTCTCAACGTGGTGACCTACCTGGTCGTGGTGGTGCTGCTGATCCGGCTGCACCCCGCGCTGGGCCTGCTGGTGGCGGCCAGCGCGGTGCCACTCTTCCTGATCGCCCGCCGCTTCGGCCGGCACTACCACGTCGCGTCCCGCCGGATGCAGGACCAGCAGGGCGACGTGGCCACCCTGGTCGAGGAGACCGCGCAGGGCCTCCGCACGATGAAGGCGTACGGGCGGGGACCGCAGCTTGCCGCCCGGTTCGCCGCCGGCACCGAAGCGTTGCACGACACCGGGATCGGCAAGGGGAGGTTGCTCGCCCGCACCTCCGCGCTGCTCGACCTGGTGCCGAACCTGACCCTGGGCATGGTCCTGGTCGCCGGAGCCGCTGCGGTCGCCGGTGGCCGGCTCACCATCGGTCAGCTCGTCGCCTTCGTCAGCCTCCAGCTGATGCTGATCTGGCCGGTGCAGTCGCTGGGATGGATCATCGCCAACGGGCAGGAGGCGGCCACCGCCGCCGACCGGATCCAGGAGGTGCTGGACACCAGGCCGGCCATCGTGGACCCTCCGGTCGCCGTCGCCCTGGCCCGCTCGACGGTGCGCGGTCGACTCCGCTTCGAGGGGGTGGCTTTCCGCTATCCGGGTGGCGCCGTCCCGGTGTTGCGCGGCCTCGACCTCACCGTCGAGCCCGGCGAGACCCTTGCCGTGGTGGGTGCCACCGGCAGCGGCAAGAGCACCCTGTTGTCCCTGGTACCCCGGTTGCACGACGTCAGTGCCGGCCGCATCACCCTCGACGGGCACGACCTGCGTGACCTGCGGCTGGCTTCGCTGCGCGGCCTGGTCGGGGTCGCCTTCGAGGAGCCGACCCTGTTCTCCATGTCGGTGTGGGAGAACCTCACCCTGGGCCGACCCGACGCCGGGGAGGACGAGGTCCGGGCCGCCCTGGCACTGGCCCAGGCCGAGTTCGCGTACGACCTGCCGTGGGGACTGCGTACCCGGCTCGGGGAACAGGGGCTGTCGCTCTCCGGTGGCCAACGGCAACGACTCGCCCTGGCCCGGGCGGTGCTGATCCGACCGGCCGTGCTCGTTCTCGACGACCCGCTCTCCGCGCTGGACGTGCACACCGAGGCGTTGGTGGAGTCGGCGCTCAAGCGGGTGCTGCGGAACACCACAGCGCTGCTGGTGGTGCACCGTCCCTCCACCATCGCGCTGGCCGACCGGGTGGCGTTGCTGGAGCACGGCCGGATCACCGCCGTCGGCACCCACACCGAGCTGCTCGCCAGCGTGCCCACGTACCGTGAGCTGCTCTCCGCCGAGCCGGCCGTACCGTCGATCGCCGGAACACCTGCCTCGACCGATCCGGCGCCCGGCGGCTCTCCCCTGGTGCTCTCGTGACCGCCGCGTCGGCCGGGCCGGATCCGCCACCCGAAGCGGATCCCGCCCACTGGCGGGGGGTGGCACCGGATCCGCACGCCGACCGCAGCCTCGCCGAGGACACCGATCCGGCCGCGGTGGCCCGGCTCCGGGCCCGCAGCCGGGCGTTGCTGGCGGACGTGCTGCACCCGCACCGGGCCCGGCTGGGCGCGGCGGTCGCGCTGCTGTTGACCCAGAACGCCGCGGCCATGTCCGGGCCGTACCTGGTCATGCTCGGCATCGACCGGGCGATCGAGCCGCTACGGGCCGGCGAGCCCGGCCCGCTGATCACCGTGGCCGTGTCGTTCGCCGCCGCGACGGGCATCGAGTACGTGGCCCGGCGCGGCTTCCTCACCATCTCCGTCCGCATCGGCCAGGCCGTCCTGCTCGACCTGCGCCGACGGGTGTACGCACACTTTCTGCACCTGCCGGTGGCCTTCCACGAGCGGTACACGTCGGGCCGGATGATCTCGCGACTGACCAGCGACATCGACTCGATCGCCGAGCTGGTCGACGGGGGTGTCGAGAGCCTGGTGATGGCCGCCCTGACGATCGTCTCGGTGGCCGGCATCCTGCTCTGGCTGGACCTGCCGCTGGCCTCGGTGACCCTGCTCGCCTTCCCGCTGCTGTTCTGGCTGTCCCGCTGGTTCGCCCGCGCCTCGGCCTCCGCCTATCGACGTACCCGGGAGGCGATGGCGCTCGTCATCGTCCATTTCGTGGAGTCGATGCGGGGCATCCGGGCGGTTCAGGCGTACCGCCGCCAGGCCCGCAACCAGCACATCTTCGACTCGGTGAACGACGACTACCGTCGGTCCAGCCGCCACGCCTTCCACCTGATCGCGACGTACTCGCCGGGCATCAAGTTGATCGGCAACATCACCGTCGCGGTGGTGCTCTGCTACGGCGGCGCCCGGGTGCTGGGCGGCGACACCGGCGTCGGCGTGCTCGCGGCCTTCCTGCTCTACCTGCGCCGGTTCTTCGAGCCGATGCAGGAGTTGAGCCAGTTCTACAACTCGCTCCAGTCGGCGACGGCGGCGCTGGAGAAACTCGCCGGGGTGCTCGACGAGCGGCCCTCGGTCGCCGAACCGGCCCGGCCGGTACCGCTGCCCGACGGCCCGACCCGCGGCGCGGTCCGCTTCCACCGGGTGTCGTTCGGGTACCGCCTTGACTCGCCGATCCTCACCGGGCTGGACCTCACCATTCCCGCCGGGCAGACCGTGGCCCTGATCGGGCCGACCGGCGCCGGCAAGTCCACAGTCGCCAAGCTGCTCGCCCGGTTCCACGACCCCGACGGCGGCACGGTCACCCTGGACGGCGTGGACCTGCGCGACGTCACCGACGCGGACCTGCGCCGGGCGGTGGTGCTGGTCACCCAGGAAACTCACCTGTTCGGTGGGACCGTCGCGGAGAACATCCGGTTCGGCCGCCCGGACGCCGACGACGCCGCCGTCGAGGCCGCCGCTCGGGCGATCGGCGCGCACGACTTCATCTCGGCGTTGCCCGACGGATACGCCACCCAGGTGCACCGGCGCGGTGGTCGGCTCTCCGCCGGGCAGCGGCAGCTGGTCGCCTTCGCGCGGGCGTTCCTGGCCGACCCGGCGGTGCTGATCCTCGACGAGGCCACCTCGTCGCTGGACGTGCCTACCGAACGGGCGGTGCAGCACGCGCTCGGCAGCATCCTGCGAGACCGGACCGCGCTGGTGATCGCGCACCGGCTCTCCACCGTGGAGACCGCCGACCGGGTCCTGGTCCTCGACCGGGGCCGGATCGTCGAGGACGGCCCGCCGGCCGAGCTGATCACCGAGGACGGCCGGTACGCCGCCCTGCACCGCCAGTGGCGCGACTCGCTGCTCTGACCCCGTTCGTGATCAGGTATTGGCGTGCCCGCCGCGGTCCCGGTGCCTACGATCTACGGATGACTGATACGGCGAGGACGGCCCGCACCGGCGTCCCCGAGCGTCCGAATCTGGACGGGCTCGAGGAGACCTGGTCGCGCCGCTGGCAGGAGGAGGGCACGTACGCGTTCGACCGCACGAAGGAGCGGTCGGACGTATACGCGATCGACACCCCGCCGCCGACCGTATCGGGCGAGCTGCACATGGGCCACGTCTTCTCGTACACGCACACCGACCTGGTCGCCCGGTTCCAGCGGATGCGCGGCCGGACGGTGTTCTACCCGATCGGCTGGGACGACAACGGCCTACCCACCGAGCGCCGGGTGCAGAACGTCTACGGGGTGCGCTGCGACCCGTCGCTGCCGTACGACCCGGACTGGGCGCCGCCGGCCGGGCCCGTGGACGACGCCGCGCGGAAGAACCCGGCCCCGATCTCCCGGCGCAACTTCATCGAGCTGTGCGAGCAGTTGACGGTCGCCGACGAGCAGGTCTTCGAGGCGCTGTGGCGGCGGCTCGGCCTGTCGGTGGACTGGTCGTTGATGTACACCACCATCGGACCGGTGGCCCGGGCCACCTCCCAGCGGGCGTTCCTGCGCAACCTGGCCCGGGGCGAGGCCTACCAGGCCGAGGCGCCGACGCTGTGGGACGTCGGTTTCGCCACCGCCGTGGCCCAGGCCGAGTTGGAGGACCGGGAACGCCCCGGCGCGTACCACCGGCTGCGGTTCCACGCGCCCGACGGGCGTGAGGTGCTCATCGACACCACCCGCCCGGAGCTGCTGCCGGCCTGCGTCGCGCTGGTCTGCCACCCCGACGACGAGCGGTACACGGACCTGGTCGGCACCTCCGTGCGTACCCCCGTGTTCGGGGTGGAGGTGCCGGTGCGCGCGCACCCGCTGGCGGACCCGGCCAAGGGCACCGGCGTCGCGATGGTCTGCACCTTCGGCGACCTGACCGACGTGACCTGGTGGCGGGAACTGGCCCTGGACACCCGGGTGGTGATCGGTCGGAACGGCCGGCTGCTGCCGGAGCCACCGGCGGGGGTGCCCGCACGGCCGTACGCGGCGCTTGCCGGGCAGACCGTGAACGGCGCCCGGCGGACCGTGGTGGAGCAGCTGACCGAAGCGGGTGACCTGGTCGGCGAGCCGCGTCCGATCAGCCACCCGGTCAAGTTCTACGAGCGGGGCGACCGGCCTCTGGAGATCGTCTCGACCCGGCAGTGGTATCTGGGCAACGGAGGCCGCGACACCGAGCTGCGGGAGGAACTGCTGGCCCGTGGCCGGGAGCTGCGCTGGGTGCCGGAGCACATGCGGCACCGCTACGAGCACTGGGTGGGAGGTCTGACCGGCGACTGGCTGGTCAGCCGGCAGCGCTACTTCGGGGTGCCGGTGCCGGTGTGGTACCGGCTCGACGACGCTGGCGAGCCGGACTGGAGCCAGCCTCTCACGCCTGAGGAGTCCGCGCTGCCGATCGACCCCTCCGAGGACACCCCGGCGGGATACGACGAATCGCAGCGTGGCGTGCCGGGCGGCTTCATCGGCGACCCGGACGTGCTGGACACCTGGGCCACCTCGTCGCTGACCCCGCAGATCGTCGGCGGCTGGGAACGTGACCCGGACCTGTACGCCCGGGTCTTCCCGATGGACCTGCGCCCGCAGGGGCACGACATCATCCGCACGTGGCTGTTCGCCACAGTGGTCCGGGCACATCTGGAGCACGGCGTACTGCCCTGGCGGACGGCGGAGCTGTCCGGTTGGATCCTCGACCCGGACCGCAAGAAGATGTCGAAGTCCAAGGGGAACGTGGTCACTCCGATGGCGTTGCTGGAGCAGCACGGCTCGGACGCGGCGCGGTACTGGGCGGCCAGTGGCAAGCCCGGCACCGACCTGGCCTTCGATCCGGCCCAGATCCGGATCGGCCGGCGGCTGGCCACCAAGCTGCTCAACGCGTCGAAGTTCGCGCTCGGGCTGGGTGCCGCCGACGCGCTGCGCGCGCCGGCGACCGAACCGCTGGACCGGGCCATGCTCGCCGAACTGTCCGACGTGGTGGCGACCGCGACGGCGGCGTTCGAGAGGTACGACCACACGGCGGCGCTCCAGGCCACCGAGGCGTTCTTCTGGCGGTTCTGTGACGACTACATCGAGCTGGTGAAGGAACGCGCCTACGGCAGCGGGGCCGGGGCCGACTCGGCCCGGGCGGCGCTGGCCACCGCGCTGTCGGTGCAGTTGCGGCTGTTCGCCCCGGTGCTGCCGTACGCGACCGAGGAGGTCTGGTCGTGGTGGCGGTACGGCTCGGTGCACCGCGCGCCGTGGCCGACCACGTACGAGGTGGGTCGGACCATCCAGGGCGACGGCGACCCGCAGCTGCTGCGCCTCGCCGCCGACGCGCTGGGGCAGGTACGCCGGGCCAAGTCGGAACGGAAGTTGTCGATGAAGGCGGAGGTGCCGTTGGCCGAGGCACTCGGCCCGGCCGCCGTGCTCGACCAGCTCACGCTTGTCATCGACGACCTGCGCGCGGCCGGCCGCATCGGCAAGCTCGACCTGCTCCCCGACCGCACCTCGGAACTGGTGATCGCCTGCGCCTTCTGATCCCGCCCACCACGCGGGGAACCGCGCAACATCGGGGAAAGTGCTGCCTCGGCAGCCAGGGAGGCGGCACTTTCCCGGAAAGTGCCGCCTCCCGATGCCCGCCCCAGGGGTCAGCTGGTTTCGCCGGCTATGGAGAAGGAACGCAGGCGGTCGATGGAGAGGAACGTGGCCGCGACGATGATCAGCGCGGTCATCACCGCCGCCACCGGCACGGAGACCGTGGTGTTGAGCAGTTCGGTTGGGGCGAGCCGGTCGGCCAGGGCGATCACGTAGTGCTGGATCGACAGCACCCGGGTGCCGCTGATCACGTTGCTGAGCAGCCCCTCCCAGATCAGCACGTAGACCAGACCGAGTAGCACCGGCCGCCGGGTGAGCAGGCTGGCCGCCACGAACAGCGCCGAATAGGCGAGCGCACCGACCGAGGCGGCGACGGCGAGCGCCACGCCGAGGCGTACCGAATCGGCGAGCAGGCCCGCCGCGAACAGTGGGACCGCGACGGTGACCGCGGTCACCCCGGCGGCGACGGCCAGCTTCGGCAGCACGATCTGCCAGCGTGGCAGCGGCGTGGTGAGCACGTGCACCACAGTGCCGTCGTCGATCTCGGCCCCGAGCACCCCGGTGCCGACGATCAGGGCGACCACCGGCAGCACCACGGCCAGCCCGAGCCCGACGAGCACCGGCGGCGCCCAGTCGGCGGGTGCCACCCCGAGCCCCCGGGAGAGAACGGCCAGCCCTACCAGCAGTACGGGCAGCGGAAGCAGCAGCAGGAACCGGCGACGCCCGAACAGGCCACGCGCGGTGATCCAGGTGACAGTGGACATCAGGCCTCCACCAGGTAGGAGAAGACGCTCTCCAGGGATTCGTCCTCGGGTACCAGCTGCCGAACCCGTACGCCGTGGGCCAGGGCGACCTTCGGCAGTGCCCGGGTGAAGGCGCCGTAGTCACCGGCCCGTACGGTCAGGCCGTCGCGCCCCAGTTCGACCCCGCTGACGGACGTCTCGGCCATCAACGCGACGGCCAGCGCCCGGTCGTCGGTGGAGCGGATGGCGAAGACGTGCGGCCGGTTCGTCATCAGCCGCCGAATGGTCCGGAAGTCGCCGGAGGCGGCGAGCCGACCGGCGACCATCACCTGGACGGTGCCGGAGACCTGCTCGACCTCCTCCAGGATGTGCGAGCTGAACAGGATCGTCCGGCCCGCGTCACCGAGGGAGTGCAGCAGCTCCATCATGTGCAGCCGCTGGCGTGGGTCCATGCCGTTGAACGGCTCGTCCAGCAGCAGCACCTGCGGGTCGTGCACCAGCGCCGCCGCCACCCGGGTGCGCTGCCGCATGCCCTTGGAGTACGTGCCGATGCGGCGGTCCTGCGCGTCGGCCATCTCCACCAGGTCGATGGCACGGCGGGCCGCGGCCTGCGGATCCGGCAGCTTGTGCAGCTTCGCGGTGGCCAGCACGAACTCGTACGCGGTGAGGAAGGTGTGCACCGCCTCCCGCTCACTTACCAGGCCGAGCCGGCGGTAGACCTCCGGGTTGCGCCAGGTGGGCCGGCCGTCCAGGGTCACCTGGCCGCGCGACGGGGTGAGGAAGCCGGCCATCATGTGCAGCAACGTCGTCTTGCCCGCGCCGTTGGGACCGAGCAGCCCGGTCACCCCGGGCCCGAGGCTCATGCTCACGTTGTTCACCGCGACCACGTTGCCGTACCAGCGGGAGACCCCGGCGAGGTCGAGGGTGCTGGTGGCGGTGGCCGCCGGTGCGGCGGTGTTCGTCGTGGTCATCGTGCGGCCACCTTCTTGTAGCGGGCCAGCAGCAGGGCGACGCAGCCCGCCACGAGCGCGACGGCGACCAGCGCGTACACCGGGCCGAAGGACCCGAGATCGAGGTCGGCGCTGTTGGATTCGGTGACCAGCAGGTCGCGCATCGTCCAGAGGCCGACGCCCTGCACCAGGGTGGGCGGCGAGGCGATGCCGGCGAGCTGGTTCGCCGTCTGCGAGGGCAGGACCGACAGGATGCCGACGATCGGCGTGGTCATCAGGAACACGGCGACGATTCCGCCGGCGGCGAAGGCGCGCTTTCCGGTCATCGAGGCGACCAGCAGACCGACCGAGGCGAAGACCACCGCCCACAGTCCGGCGTAGAGCAGCCCGGGCAGCAGGTCGAGCAGTTCATCCCAGACCGCGCCCATGCCGTCGGCGGTGAACGCACCGCCGAGGAACATCAGCAGTTGCGGAGCGCCGAGCAGCAGGAAGAGCGCGGTGACCAGGGCGAGCAGCTTGGCCAGCGGGTAGTCGGCGTGCGGCAGCGGCCGGGAGAAGTACAGCGGCAGGACTCCGCTGCGCAGGTCCCGGGAGACCAGCTCGGGCGCGGCCACCGCGACGAAGAAGATGACAAGCCAGCTCATCGCGTCGGCGAACTGGGCGTACGTCATGATCACTTCGCCGATCTGGCTGCGGATCGCGGTCACCGCGGCGGCCACCATCAGCACGATGCCGACCACCAGCCAGGGAAAGATCTTGGCTTTGGCGCTGCGGCCCAGCCCGAAGGTGGTCCGTACGCCGTGCAGGTACAGCGCGCCGAAGACGTGCCGGCGGCCGAGCCGGGGACCGGTGTAGCGCTGGTAGCCGATGTCGTGGATGACGCCGGTCGGCTCAGACATGGCTGTTCTCCCTCCGGGCGAAGAGTTCGGCCACCCGGTGCCGGCGCTGGTCCAGCCGGTGCAGCGGCAGGTCCAGCTCGGCCACCGCACCGAGGATCAGGTCGTAGGTGCCCTGGTCGGCCAGCGGCACCAGCAGCAGCCGTCCCTCGCGGCCCACCGGCAGGTCGAGCGCGGCCAGCCGGGAGGCAAGCGCCTCGGTGCCCTCACTCACCTCGACCGCGAGCACGTCGGTGGCGGAGGTCATGGCGGCGATGTGGTCGGCCCGCAGCAGCCGCCCGCCCTCGATGGCGACCAGGGTGTCGCAGATCCGCTCGACCTCACCGAGCAGGTGCGAGCAGACAAGCACGGAGATGCCGAACTCGGTGCCGATCCGCTGTACCAGAGCGAGCATCGCGTCCCGGCCGGCCGGGTCGAGGCCGTTCGTGGGCTCGTCGAGCAGCAGCAGGTCGGGATCGTGCACCAGCGCCTGAGCGAGCTTGACCCGCTGTTTCATGCCTGTGGAGTAGCCACCCACCGGCCGATGGCGCTCCTCGTGCAGACCCACGTGGCGGAGCGCCTCGGAGGCCCGTTCCCGGGCGACGGTGCGCGGTAGGCCGCTGATCCGCCCCAGATGGGTGACCAGTTCGGCGGCGGAGAGGTCGGGCGGCAGGCAGTCGTGCTCCGGCATGTAGCCGACCCTGGCCCGCACGGCCGCCGTGTCGGCGGTCGGGTCCAGCCCCAGCACCTGTATCCGGCCGCTAGTGGGAGTGAGCAGGCCGAGCAGCAGCTTGATCAAGGTCGACTTGCCGGCGCCGTTGGCGCCGACCAGGCCGACGATCCCTGGTTCCACCGCGACCGTCAGATCGGACAGTGCGGTGACCCCGCCGCCGTAGACCTTCGTCAACGACTCGGTTGCGATCAGTGTCACGTCGTCAGCCTAGAGCCGCCGGACAATGCGCCGCGCTCCGGAAGCAACCCCCGTTTCCCCTGATACCGACCCGGCCGCTCCCCCTAGGGAGATCGGCTAGGCCCTCGGGCACGCCACCGGCAGGCCAACCGCCGCCAGGGCCAGGCGGGGCACACAGCTGGCCCGCCGCCGAGCGGGTGTACGCGGCCGGCGGACAGCCTGTCCCCCGGGAACGGGCTGTTTGTTACACAATGGACCTCACCGTCCGCCCGGCGCGGCGGCACGCCGGGTGACGGGAGAGCCATGACCGCTGGGGCCCTCAGGGTGAGCGTGGTGGTGCCGACGTACAACCCCGGCGAGTGTCTGGACCGGCTCGTCGCGTCGTTGCTGCGTCAGTCGCTGCCGGCGAACGAGTTCGAAGTGATCTTCGTCGACGACGGTTCCACCGACGCGACGCCGGCCCGACTGGACGCGCTGGCCGCCGCCCACAGGCACTTTCACGTGTTGCACGCCGAGCGTTCCGGCTGGCCGTCACGCCCGCGCAACCTGGGTGTGGCGCAGGCCAGCGGTGAGTACGTGCAGTTCGTCGACGACGACGACTGGCTCGCCGACGAGGCACTGGCCCGGCTGTACGGGTACGCCGCGGAGAACGGCGCGGACATCGCCATCGGCAGGATGGCCGGACACGGTCGCTCGGTGCCCCGGGAGCTGTTCCGGGTCAACCGGCCCGACGCCACGCTTGCCGACGCACCGTTGATGGAGAGCCTCACCTGCCACAAGATGTTCCGCCGGGCGTTCCTGTCACAGCACGACCTGCGGTTCCCGGAGGAGGGCCGCAAACGGCTGGAGGATCATCACCTGGTCACCCGGGCAACAACCTCACCGCCGCTCGGATCGAGCCGGCGGGATACTTCGGCAGCCTGCGTGAGGTCCTCGACATCGTCGACGCGCACACCGAGCCGGGTCCGTTGCGTGACCGGTTGCACCAGCGGTGGCTGCGCATCGAGATGGTCCGCCGGCTGCGCGGCACCCGGCTGCGCGACGCGCCTCGCGACTGGGTCGACCAGGTGGTGACGGAGGTGCGGCGGACCATCCGGGAACGCTTCGCGCCGGGCGTGGCCGCCGGGCTGCCGGCGGTGGAACGGACCATCGCCGGCCTGGTCGAGCGGGGACGTGTCGAGGACCTGTTCCGCATCGCCGAGTGGGAGGCCGGCATCCAGGCGAGGGTCCGGCTCAAGACGTACGAGTTGACGGGCCACCGGCTGGTCCTCACGGTCAGCGGCCGGCTCCGCAGCGGCGACCGGCCGGTCTCGTACGACCGCACGCCGGACGGTCGGGAGCTGCTGGACCTGCCGGTCGAGGAGGTTCCCGTCGAGCTGGTCGACTGCTCGGACGAGTTGCTGGCGGGCACCGACGAGCTGCGCCGGCCCCGGCTCGACGTGGTCGCCCGACGGGTGGACGATGGCGACGAGTTCTACCTGCCTGTGGATTTCGAGGTCGATCGCGTACCGCATCGTTGGGGCGGGCTGCGCCTGATGTGGCGGGGGCGGACGACAATCGACTTCCGCGCCCTCAACGGCGGCCGTACCCGGGGTGAGTGGATCCTCACGGCGCGGCTCACCGGTTCCGGGTGCGAGGTCGACGCGAAGCTGCCGCTGGCCGTGTCGTGTACCGCCGACGGCGACCGCCCGGTGGTGGTCGACAAGCGTCCGCCGCCCCGTCCGGCTCCGCCGGCTCCCCGGGCCGGGCCGTGGCAACGCCTGAAGCGGGCCGTGCGGCAACGGCTCGGCCGCAGCGCCGGGCAATCGGTTCGCACTTCGTAAGGTTTGCGCCGCTGACACGGCGCCACCACCGCGAAAGACTGGCAGCATGATCAGTCGCCTGTTCCGCACCCCGTTGACGTGGATCGCGATCACCGTGCTGGCCGCCGGCTCGGCCTTCGGGCTGTACTGGTTCCAGCCCTGGAAGCTGCTCACCGACGCCGAGGTGGCCGAGCGACTGACAACTGTCGCCACCCCGGCCAGCCCCGGCACCCCGTCGGGCTCGGCCGCGCCGGACAGCTCCGGTGCGTCGGCTTCCCCGGCGGCCACCGAGGCCGCCACGGCGACACTTGTCAGCTCCGGCGACTTCATCAGTCACGAACACGACACCTCCGGGGGCGCGCGGATCGTGCGTACCGCCGACGGGCGGCACCGGCTGGAACTGGTCGGGCTGAACACCTCCAACGGCCCGGACCTGCGGGTCTGGCTCACCGACCAGCCGGTCGTCGAGGGCCGGGCCGGGTGGCACGTGTTCGACGACGGCCGCTGGGTCGAGTTGGGGCGGCTCAAGGGCAATCGCGGGGACCAGGGTTACGCGATCCCGGACGATGTCGAGCTGACCGACCTGACAAGCGTCTCCATCTGGTGCAAGCGCTTCGCGGTCTCGTTCGGGGCGGCCGCGCTGGGCTGAGCCGGTCGAGCGCGGACGACGTCGCGGGGCGGCCGGCGACAGGCCCTCGCCACCGGTGTCGCTGACCGCGCCGAGCAGCCGGTTCACGGGTCGACGGGCGACGCCCTCGACCCCGTCGGCCCGGTGTGCGTGGTGGCGCTCTCGACCGATCGGCGACCGGCTGCGAAACTGTGTGCCGGTCGCCGGAGTTGGGGGTCTGATGAGCAACGGGTGGGTGCTGCCCGACGAGGTGCTGCGGGAGGCGCCGACGTACACGCCGCGTCCCGGTGAGCTCGCGGATCTCGAGCTGCTGCTGATCGGTGCGTACGCGCCGCTGGCCGGCTTCATGACCCGGGCCGACCTGGTTTCGGTCAGCCGCCGGGGCCGGCTCGTCGACGGCGCCCCCTGGCCGGTCGCGGTACCCCTCCAGGTGCCCGCGACGCTCGTGCAGCAGCTCGACCTCGCCGACCCGGACCGCCGGACGCTCGTACTCACCGACAGTGAGGGCGCGCCGATGGCAGCCCTGGAGGTGGCCGACGTCTGGACGATCCGGGACGGCGTGGCCGGCGTCGGTGGCACCGTGCACCGGCTGGGCGACGGCGGGCACGGTCCGTTCCAGCGGCTGCGGCGTACGCCCGAGGAGATTCGCGCGATGCTGCCACCCGGCCGGGTGCTCGGGGTGGTCGCCGACCGCCCACTGCACCGGCCGCAGTTGGCCCAGATCGCGCACGCGGTACGCACCCTGAGCGCTCACCTGCTGATCATGATCCCGGTGGGTGAGGACGGCACCGGTGGGTTGCCGCCGGAGGCGCTGGTGCGCAGCGTGTTCGCCGCCCGGGACCGGATGCCACCGGCGACCCTGGTCGCCGTGCCGTTCTCCCGGCGACGCGACGAGATCAGTGACGCCCTGCTGTTGGCCCGGGTCTCCGCCGCGTACGGCGTCACCCACCTGCTCTCCACCGGCGAGATGCTTTCCGGGGCCGGGCTGCGGGTGCTGGTGCCCCGTGAGCTGGCCTACGACAACCGGGACGGTCAGTGGCGGTGGCGCGATGACATCCCGCCCCGCAACCGGCGACTGGCGCTCAGCCAGGCGGAGATCGAAGACCTGCTGGACCGGGGTTTCCCACTGCCCGAGTGGCACACCCCGCCGGCCGTGGCGAAGGAGCTGAGCCGGGCCCGGCCGCCCCGGCGACACCGTGGCCTGGTGGTGTTCCTGACCGGTCTCTCCGGTTCCGGCAAGTCGACGGTCGCCCGGGGGCTCGCCGACGCGCTGCGCGAGGAGGGCGAGCGTACGGTCACCCTGCTCGACGGTGACGTGGTACGCCGCGAGCTGACCGCCGGGCTGGGCTTCAGCAAGGCCGACCGGGACACGAACGTGCGCCGGATCGGGTGGGTCGCCGCCGAGATCGCCCGGCACCACGGGATCGGCATCTGCTGCCCGATCGCCCCGTACGCCCAGGCCCGGGCGACCGCCCGGGAGATGGCGGTGGCGGCGGGCGCGGGGTTCGTGCTGGTGCACGTCGCCACTCCGCTGGAGGTCTGCGAGCGACGCGACCGCAAGGGCCTGTACGCCCGGGCCCGGGCCGGGCTGCTCACCGGGATGACAGGCATCGACGACCCGTACGAGGAGCCGACCGACGCGGATCTGGTGCTGGACACCACCGATCTCACAGTCGACGAGGCGGTGCAGCGGATCCTGCATCTGCTGACCGAGACCGGCTGGGTGGAGCCCCGCCTGCCCGCGCTCTGATCCCGGAGCACTGCCCCTTCCGGTGATCGACCCCGAACGCTAGTGTTTGTTTCTGTTCGGTGATGTTCGTTCACGTGAGGTGTGGAAGGGTCGATGCTCGCGCAGCAACGCCATGCGGCGATCCTCGACCGGGTCCGCGTGACCGGCGGCGTGCGCGTCGGCGAGTTGGCCGCCGAGTTCGGCGTCTCGGACATGACCATCCGCCGCGACCTGGACCTGCTGCACGAACGTGGCCTGCTCGCCAAGGTGCACGGCGGCGCCACCGTCGCCGGGGCCACCGACGAGCCGGGCTTCCAGGCGAAGTCGGTACGCCAGCAGGCCGAGAAGGCGGCGATCGCGGCGCGTGCCGCGCAGTTGGTCCGGCCGGGGGCCGCGATCGCGCTCTCCGCCGGCACCACCACCGCCGAACTGGCCCGGCATCTGGTCGACGTGCCGGCGCTGACCGTGGTGACCAACTCGCTGCCGGTGGCCGACATCCTGCACGAGCGGGGCCGCGCCGACCAGACCGTGGTCCTGACCGGCGGGGTACGCACTCCCTCCGACGCCCTGGTCGGGCCACTGGCCGTCGGCGCCGTCCGCACCCTGCACCTGGATCTGCTCTTCCTCGGCGTGCACGGGATAACCGAGCGGACCGGTTTCACCACTCCGAACCTGACCGAGGCCGAGACGAACCGGGCGCTTGTCGCGGCGGCCGACCGGTTGGTGGTGCTCGCCGACCACACCAAGTGGGGAACGGTGGGCATCTCCGCCATCGCCGACCTGAGCACGGCCGACGTACTGGTCACCGACGACCGGTTGGCGCCGGAGGCCCGACGACTGCTCACCGACCGGGTCGGCGAGCTGATCGTCGTACCGGTCCTCCAAGGCGGGACACCACGATGAAACGTACGGCGATCAGCCTGGCCGACGGCCGCGAACTGATCTACTTCGACGAGCGCGACGACGCCGTCCGGGACCAGCCGGACCGGCGTCCGTTGCCACCGCCCCCACCCGCCTCCCAACTGCGCTACGACCCGCTCACCGACGAGTGGGTGGCGCTGGCGGTGCACCGGCAGACGCGGACCTTCCTTCCCCCGGCCGACCAGTGCCCGCTCTGCCCCTCGACGGCGGACCGGCTCAGCGAGATCCCGGCCCCCGAGTACGCGGTCGCGGTCTTCGAGAACCGTTTCCCGGCGCTGAGCGAGCGGGTGGTGGCGGAGCCGGCGGCGATCACCCCGTTCACCGCGGCCCGACCGGGACAGGGGCGCTGCGAGGTGGTCTGCTTCACCGACGACCATGACGCCTCGTTCGCCGCACTACCGCCGGGCCGGGTGCGTACCGTGCTGGACGCGCTTGCCGACCGGACCACGGTGCTCGGCGGGCTGCCCGGTGTCGAGCAGGTGTTCTGCTTCGAGAACCGGGGCGTGGAGATCGGAGTGACGCTGCACCACCCGCACGGCCAGATCTACGCGTACCCCTTCATCACCCCACGGACCCGGTCGCTGCTGGGCGCGGCCCGCCGGCACGCCGAACGCACCGGCGGCGGCAATCTCTACGCCGACGTGCTGGCCGCCGAGCGGGCCACCGGCGAGCGGGTGGTGGCGACGAACCAGCACTGGACGGCGTACGTCCCGGCAGCCGCCCGGTGGCCGTTCGAGGTGCACCTCGCGCCGCACCGGGCGGTGCCCGACATCCCGGCGTTGACCGACCCGGAACGCGACGCGTTCGGGCCGCTCTACCTGGACCTGCTGCGCCGCTTCGACGGGTTGTTCGACTCGCCCATGCCCTACATCGCCGCCTGGCACCAGGCGCCGGTACGCGTCGAGCGCGAGCTGGGCCATCTGCACCTGCAACTGTTCAGCGTCCGGCGGGCGGCGGACAAGCTGAAGTACCTGGCCGGCTCGGAGTCGGCGATGGGGGTCTTCATCAACGACATCGCCCCGGAACGGGCCGCCGAGCTGCTGCGCGCGGTGTGAGGGACTGCCCCCGCAGGTCGCCGCCCAGAACAGCGGACCCTGGGACAGCAGGGCGCGGGGGGCCCGGGACAGGGCCCCCCGCAGGGAAGGGACGGCTGGCTGTACTCGACAGCCGGGAAGGCTGGCTGCTGGGCACGCGCGTCGCGCGGTGGCGACGGTCAACCTTCCAGGACGGGACTGGCATCTCGTCCACCCAGGTCAACGAGGCGCGCCGGACGAAGTGACGCCGAACCGCGCGTCCTGTCGCGACACGCCGCTGTTCCGCGTACCGGAAACACCGAGCCCGCCGGCGCTCGGGCCGGCGGGCTCGGTGAACGGGTCTCAGGCAGCGAGGCGGCGAGCCAGGTTCTCGTCGAGCGTGTTCATGAACTCGTCGGTGGTCTGCCAGGGAGCGTCCCGCGAGATGAGCAGCGCGAGGTCCTTGGTCATCTGGCCGCTCTCGACGGTGTCGACGATGACCTGCTCCAGCGTGTTGGCGAACTCGCTGACCGCCGGGGTGCCGTCCAGCTTGCCCCGGTGGGCCAGGCCACGGGTCCAGGCGTAGATCGAGGCGATCGGGTTGGTCGAGGTCTTCTCGCCCTTCTGCCACTGCCGGTAGTGCCGGGTGACCGTGCCGTGGGCGGCCTCGGCCTCGACGGTGCGGCCGTCGGGCGAGAGCAGGACCGAGGTCATCAGGCCGAGCGAGCCGAAGCCCTGCGCGACGGTGTCGGACTGCACGTCACCGTCGTAGTTCTTGCAGGCCCAGACATAGCCACCCTCCCACTTGAGCGCGGCGGCGACCATGTCGTCGATGAGCCGGTGCTCGTAGGTGAGGCCGGCGGCGTCGAACTCGGCCTTGAACTCGTTCTCGAACACCTCGGCGAAGATGTCCTTGAACCGGCCGTCGTACGCCTTGAGAATGGTGTTCTTGGTGGACATGTAGACCGGGTAGTTGCGGTCCAGGCCGTAGCGGAACGAGGCCCGGGCGAAGTCCCGGATCGACTCGTCGTAGTTGTACATGCCCATCGCGATGCCGCCGCCGGGGAAGTTGGCGACCTCCATCTCGACCGGCTCGGAGCCGTCGGCGGGGGTGTAGGTGATGGTCACCGTGCCCGGGCCGGGGACCACGAAGTCGGTGGCCTTGTACTGGTCGCCGTGGGCGTGCCGGCCGATGATGATCGGCTTGGTCCAGCCGGGGACCAGCCGCGGCACGTTGGACATGATGATCGGCTCGCGGAAGACCACGCCGCCGAGGATGTTGCGGATGGTGCCGTTCGGCGACCGCCACATCTTCTTCAGGCCGAACTCCTCCACCCGCGCCTCGTCCGGGGTGATGGTCGCGCACTTGACACCGACGCCGTGCTCCTTGATGGCGTTTGCGGCGTCAATGGTGACCTGGTCGTCGGTGGCGTCGCGGTGCTGGATCGAGAGGTCGTAGTAGTGCAGGTCGACGTCGAGGTAGGGCAGGATCAGCTGCTCCCGGATCTGCTTCCAGATGATCCGGGTCATCTCGTCGCCGTCGAGCTCCACGACCGGGTTGTTTACCTTGATCTTCGCCATCGGCCGGCGCTCCTCTCAGGGGACATGCTCAAGCAGTACGAGCGTACTGGATCGGCTCGGACAAGGAACGTCGCGCCCACCGGTCGGCCCCGCGCCGGCAAGCCGGCGACACGGACGTGTGCGGGCCCGGCGGAGCAATACCCCACCGGGCCCCGCACACACCAACGCGCCGATCGCCCGGATCAGTCAGCGGCCTCCGGGCCGTGCACCCACTGCACGAGCTGAAGGATCACCCCGTTGGGGTCGGCGACCTGGAAGAAACGCTCACCCCACGGCTCGGTCTGGATCGGGGTGGCGATCGGCACACCGGCGGCGGTGAGCCGGGCGTACTCGGCATCGATGTCGTCCACCACGAAGGCGACGATCACTCCCTCCGTCCGCTGCGTCCGCAGGCTCTCCGGCTGAAGGCTGGCCAACCCGGTACGGAGGAAGATCAGGTTGAAGCCGGCATCGTCCCGGGCCAGCGAGACGAAACCCTCGGCCGACATCTGCTCCTGGAATCCGAAGTGCTGCTTGACGAACGCGGCCGAGGCCGGCACGTCCTCGACGTTCAGCGAGATCGCCGATGCAGTGATGTGCACGCGCACCCCCTGTGAGGAATGATTACTTCGTACATTGTACAACGTACAGCGTACGGCGATTCGACCTGCGAAGATCGGTGGGTGCCCGACCATCGCACCGGAGGCGGAGACCCCGCTCACACCCTGCGCCTGCTCTGGCGGCAGCCCGACCACGCGCCCCGCCGTGGCCCCCGCCAGGGCCACTCGCTCGACGACATCCTGACCGCCGCGATCGCCCTGGCGGACGCCGAAGGGCTGGACGCGGTGACCATGCGGGCCCTCGCCCAGGCCGTCGGCGTGGCACCGATGACCCTCTACACGTACGTGCCGGGCAAGGCCGAACTGCTCGACCTGATGCTGGACGCGATCTACGCCGGCATGCCCAGGCCGGACCGCTCCGGCCACCCGTGGCGCACGCGGGTGGCGGCGGTCGCGACGGACAACCGGGACCTCTTCACCGCCCATCCCTGGGCGGCCGAGGTCGCCACCGGCCGGCCGCCGCTCGGGCCGGGCCAGCTGGCGAAGTACGAGTACGAGCTGCGCGCCTTCGACGACACCGGCCTCGACGACGTGGCCCGGGACGCCGCGTTGACCTACGTCCTCGACTTCGTCCGGGCCGCGTCCCGAGCGGCGTGCGAGGCGCGATCCGCCCGCCGGGACAGCGCCTGGACCGACGACCAGTGGTGGGCGGCGAACGCTCCGCTGTTGGCTCAGGTGCTCGACGAGCGGCGGTATCCGACCGCTGTCCGGGTCGGCGCCGCCGCCGGAGCCGCCCAGAACGCCGCGTACCACCCCGACCACGCGTACGAGTTCGGCCTTGCCCGGGTGCTCGACGGGCTGGGTGTCCTGATCGACGCCGGACGGCAGGGCCGCACCGGCGACGGCTGACTCCGCCGAA
Organism: Micromonospora sp. NPDC049891; assembly: GCF_040660295.1. NCBI lineage: Bacteria > Bacillati > Actinomycetota > Actinomycetes > Micromonosporales > Micromonosporaceae > Micromonospora > Micromonospora sp. NPDC049891. The sequence continues at coordinate 42,201 of NZ_JBFAML010000006.1, read as the reverse complement.
ACGCCGAGCGCCCCACGACTCGACGTCGTGGGGCGCTCGATGCGCGTGACTCACATGTTGGCGACGTCGGACTGCTTGGCGCGGACGGCCTCGGCGGCCTCCTTGAGAGCGGCCAGTTCGTCGGCGTCGAGGTCGGTCTCCACCACGCGCTTGACGCCCTGGGCGCCGATCTCGGCCTCCACGCCCAGGTAGACACCGGAGATGCCGTACTCGCCGTCGACCCAGGCGCAGACCGGCATGACCTCGCCGGAGTCCTCCGCGACAGCCTTCGCCATCCGGGCCGCCGCCGCCGACGGGGCGTAGTACGCCGACCCCGTCTTGAGCAGCGCCACCACCTCGGCGCCACCGTTGCGGGTACGCACGACCAGGTCCTCGATCTGCTCGGCCGGCATGACCTCGCGCAGCGGCTTGCCGTCGACGGTGCTCTTCGACGGAACCGGAACCATGGTGTCGCCGTGCGAGCCGAGGGTGAGGGTGCGTACCGACTTCACCGGCACCTCCAGCGCCTCCGCCACGAAGTTGGTGAACCGGGCGGTGTCCAGCATGCCCGCCTGGCCGAGCACCCGGTTACGCGGGAACTGGGTGGCGATCTGGGCCAGCGCGGTCATCTCGTCGAGCGGGTTGGAGACCACGATGACGACGGCGTTCGGGGCGTACTTGGCCACGTTCTCGGCGACCTGACGCACGATCTTGGCGTTGGTCTCCAGCAGGTCCATCCGGCTCATCCCGGGCTTGCGCGGCAGGCCGGCGGTGATGACGACCACGTCCGAGCCCTCGATGCCCTCGTAGCCCTCACCGTTCGGACCGGTCGTGACGCCGACGACCTTGGTCTCGAAGCCCTCCACAGCACGCGACTGGTTGAGGTCGAGGGCGATGCCCGCGGGCTTTCCCTCGATGATGTCGGTGATCACGACGGTGTCGAAGACGTCGTACTCGGCCAGGCGCTGCGCGGTGGTGGAGCCGTAGAAACCGGCCCCGACGACAGTGACCTTCTTACCCATGGTCGTCCCACTCCCTGATACCAGTCGGTTTTCCGGACCGTATCAGCCATCCTGGCACCGAGCGGGCCAGGGGCGGACGGTTATGGGCGTTCGGCCCGCTCCACGACGTTCGTGAGCAGCATGGCGCGGGTCATCGGCCCGACCCCGCCGGGCATCGGCACCAGCTTGCCGGCCACCTCGGCGACCTGCGGGTCCACGTCGCCGGTGTAGCGGCCCTTGCCGTCCGGGCCGATCACCCGGGTGATGCCCACGTCGACCACGACGGCGCCCGGGGTGACCATGTCCGCGGTGAGCAGGCCCGGTACGCCCGCCGCCACGATGACGACGTCGGCGGCGCGGGTGTGCGCGGTCAGGTCGAGGGTGCCGGTGTGGCAGAGGGTGACTGTGGCGTTCTCGCTGCGCCGGGTCAGCAGGAGCCCCAGCGGGCGTCCGACGGTGTTGCCCCGACCCACCACCGCCACGTTGGCACCGCGCAGCGGCACGTCGTGCCGACGGAGCAGTTCGACGATGCCGCGCGGGGTGCAGGGCAGCGGCGCGTCGTAGCCGAGCACCAGGCGACCCAGGTTGACCGGGTGCAGGCCGTCGGCGTCCTTGTCCGGGTCGATCAGCTCCAGCACCCGCTGGGTGTCCAGGTGTGCCGGCAACGGCAGTTGGACGATGTAGCCGTGACAGGCCGGATCGGCGTTCAGCTCGGCCAGGATCTCGTCGACCTGCTCCTGGCTGGCGTCGGCCGGCAGTTCCCGGCGGATGGAGGCGATGCCGACCTCGGCGCAGTCCCGGTGCTTGCCGTTGACGTACGCCTGCGAGCCCGGATCGGACCCGACGAGGACCGTGCCGAGCCCTGGCACGGTGCCCCGTTCCGCAAGCGCCTTGACCCGCGCCCGCAACTCGTCCTTGATCTCGGCCGCGGTCGCCTTGCCGTCCAGAAGCGTCGCCGTCACGAGCAGATCGTCTCACGCCCGTCGGCACCGGCTCCCCCGACCTCGACGACCTGCCCGATCGGCCGAACAGACTACTTTGCGTGAGGTGTCGTTCGTCACCTAGCGTGACGATTTGTGGAGCACAGCACAGCAGATCCGGACGTCGAGGTACGAAGGTCCGCAATCCGGCGATCATGACGAGCCACCCCAGGCACCCCAGTACTGTCCTGACGCCCCCCAACCGGCCACATCTCCGCACGTCAAGGCGGGAAATCGGCAGGGCGCGTAGCACGCGGCTGTCAACCCGACAAGGCCGGGGGTGGCGTTCCGTTACCCCTTCGCAACCGCTACGTTGCCGAGTCGCGGCATACGACCTACCGTTGCCGGTCGTTGCGCAGCGTCACCCAATGCCGGGCCCGACTGCGCAGCGTAATGGAGATGAGGAGGCTAGATGCGTGTTCGTAGGCTTGCCGCCTGGACCGCCCTCCCGCTCGCGGTGACCCTGGGCCTGGTGGCCTGCGGCTCGGGCGGCGACGGCGGATCCGGCGAGAGCGACCCCAACGCGGCCGTGCGGATCGAGATCGCCGAGCCGCAGCACCTGGTGCCGACAAACACCAACGAGACGAGCGGTTCCCAGGTGCTCGCCGCCCTGTTCAGCCCGCTTGTCGACTACGACGAGGCCCACAAGCCGTACGAGGTGGCCGCCGAGTCGATCACGTCCGAGGACAACACCACCTGGACGATCAAGCTCAAGGACGGCTACACCTTCCACAACGGCGAGAAGGTCACCGCCGACAACTACGTCGACGCCTGGAACTACGGCGCGTACGCGCCGAACGGGCAGAACTCCAGCTACTTCTTCGAGAAGATCGCCGGCTACGACGACCTTCAGGGTGAGAGCCCGAAGGCGAAGACGCTCAGCGGGCTGAAGCAGGTCGACGACCTGACCTTCACCGTCACGCTGGCGCAGCCGTACAGCGAGTTCAAGGCGATGCTCGGCTACACCGCCTTCTACCCGCTGCCGGAGGCCGCCTTCTCCGCACCCGGTGAGCTGGCCGAGGGCTACGAGCAGGCGCCGATCGGCCAGGGCCCGTTCAAGATGAAGGGCACCTGGCAGCACGACGCCAAGGTCGAGGTCGAGCGGTACGACGCCTTCCCCGGCGAGCAGCCGAAGGTGGCCGGCGTCGAGTTCCGGATCTACCAGCAGCTCACCGCGGCGTACGCGGACGTGCTGTCGGACAACCTCGACGTGATCAAGACCATCCCGACGGAGAACCTCTCCACCGCCGGCACCGACCTGGGCGACCGGTTCCTCCAGAGCCCGGCGTCGTCGCTGCACTTCCTGGCGTTCCCCACCTTCCAGGAGGAGTTCAGCAACCCGGACGTGCGCAAGGCCATCTCGATGGCGATCGACCGCGAGGAGATCACCCGGTCGATCTTCAAGGACTCGCAGCAGCCGGCCCGCTCGTTCGTCTCCCCCGCCGTCGCCGGCTACCGGGAGAACACCGTCGGTGCCGCGGGCGAGTTCGACCCGGCCAAGGCCAAGGCGCTCTACCAGGCCGCGGGTGGCCCGTCGAAGATCACCCTGTCCTACAACGGCGACGGTGGCCACAAGGACTGGATCGACGCCACCTGCAACCAGCTCAAGGCCAACCTGGGCGTGGACTGCGTCGGCAGCGCCGAGCCGAAGTTCGCTGACCTGCTGACGAAGGTCAAGGCCAAGCAGCCGGTCGGCCTGTTCCGGATGGGCTGGATCATGGACTACCCGTCCATGGAGAACTACCTGGGTCCGCTGTACAGCACCAACGGCTCGTCGAACTACTACGGCTACAGCAACCCGGACTTCGACCGCCTGCTCGCCGAGGGCGCCAGCGCCCCGAGCGAGGAGGAGGCGATCAAGAAGTACCAGGAGGCCGAGGACCTGCTCGCCGAGGACCTGCCGGTCGTACCGCTGCGGTTCGGCCAGAACAACTTCGGTCACTCGACAAAGGTCAAGAACGTCGAGATGGATCTCTTCGACCGGATCGACCTGATCAAGATCGAGGCCATCAAGTAACACGAACGCCTGCGGGTCGGGTCATCGCGAGGTGACCCGACCCGCCACGCGGTTCGCGCCTTTTCAGAGAGACTGCCAAGTATGTTCCGCTTCATCGTGCGGCGTCTGCTCCAGATGGTCCTGGCGTTCTTCGGGACCACGCTGATCGTCTACGCCCTGATGTTCGCCGGTCAGGGCGACCCGATCCAGGCCCTCGCCGGTGAACGTCCGGTCACCGCCGCACAGCGGGCCTACCTCACGGAGAAGTACCACCTGGACGCGACAGGGGTCGGTGGCTTCTTCTACAGGTACTTCGACTACATCTCCAACCTGCTCCGGGGCGACCTGGGCGAGTCGCTCACCGGACGGTCGATCGGCGACATCCTCGCCGCCGCCTGGCCCATCACGATCCGGCTGGCCCTGATCGCCATCGCGGTCGCGGTCATCTTCGGCGTCACCGCGGGCGTGCTCGCCGGCATCCGGCGGGCCAGCATCTTCGACAACGCCACCCTGCTGCTGACCCTGCTGGTGCTCGGTATTCCGACGATCGTGCTCGCCCCGCTCGCGCAGTACTTCCTGGGCGTCAAGTGGCAGATCTTCCCGCCCACCGCCGGTGCCGACCCGGACTTCTTCGCGCTGCTGCTGCCGGGCATCGTGCTCGGCTCGCTCTCCCTGGCCACCGCGCTGCGGCTGACCCGTACCTCGGTCGCCGAGAACCTGCGTGCCGACTACGTACGCACCGCCCGGTCGAAGGGCCTGCCGAACCGGCGGGTGGTGAGCGTGCACGTGCTGCGCAACTCGCTCATCCCGGTGATCACGTTCCTCGGCGTCGAGGTCGGCAACCTGATGAGCGGCGCGATCATCACCGAGGGCGTGTTCAACATCCCCGGCGTCGGCTTCAACCTCTTCCGCGCCATCCGCACCGAGGACGGCCCACTTGTGGTGGGCATCGTCAGCGTGCTCGTCGTGGTCTACCTGGTCTCCAACCTGGTGGTGGACATCCTGTACGCCGTCCTGGACCCGAGGATCCGCTATGAGTGACCGCCGAACCCGCACCACGCGCATCGAGGTGCCGGCATGAGTGATTTCGAGACGGTGGCGGCTTCGGAGAACCAGGCCGCGCGGCGCGGTCCCTCCGGGGAACCCGGTACGCCAAACCAGGTGGGCCAGCCCCGCAAGCCGCGCAGCCTGGCCGGCGACGCCTGGCGCGACCTGCGCCGCAAGCCGATCTTCTGGATCAGCCTGATCCTGGTGCTGCTGGTGACCGCGATGGCCGCTGTGCCGGGCCTGTTCACAAGCAACGACCCCGCCGACTGCGTACTGTCCCGGCAGCACGCGGCACCCTCCGGCGGAGCCATCTTCGGATACGACTTCCAGGGCTGCGACACGTACGCCCGGGCGGTCTACGGCGCCCGCGCCTCGCTGCTGGTGGGCGCGCTCTCGGCCCTGTTCACCGGCCTGATCGCGCTGGTCGTGGGGATGCTTGCCGGATTCTTCGGCGGCTGGGTCGACGCGGTGCTCTCCCGGGTGATCGACATCGTGCTCGGCATCCCGCTGCTGCTGGCCGCGATCGTCCTGCTCAAGCGGGTCGGCAGCGACAGCGCCACGGTACGCGTCGCCGCGGTCATCTTCGTGCTGGCGGTGCTCGGCTGGACCACCGCCGCCCGGGTGGTGCGTTCCTCGGTGATCACCGCCCGGGAGCAGGACTACGTGGCCGCGGCCCGGATGCTGGGGGCCGGCAACGGCCGCATCATGTGGCGGCACATCCTGCCGAACGCACTCGCCCCGGCCATCGTGGTGCTGACCATCGCGCTCGGCTCGTTCATCGCCGCCGAGGCGACGCTGTCCTTCCTCGGCATCGGGCTGCGGGAGCCGACCATCTCCTGGGGCATCGAGATCAACAACGGTCGGGTGCACATGCGGGAGTCGGCGACCCCGCTGGTGGTCCCGTCGACATTCCTGGCGCTTACCGTACTGGCCTTCATCATGCTCGGCGACGCGATCCGCGACGCCTTCGACCCGAAGCTCCGGTGAGGCGCTCATGAGTCAGCACGCCGTCCGGCCGACGCCGGCCTCGCCCACCCCGCCCGGCGGACACCTGCTGGAGGTACGCGACCTGCACGTCGAGTTCCGCACCGGCGAGGGCGTGGCCAAGGTGATCAATGGGGTCAGCTACCACCTGAACCCGGGTGAGACGCTCGCCGTGCTGGGCGAGTCCGGCTCCGGCAAGTCCGTGACCGCCCAGGCCATCATGGGCATCCTGGACACCCCGCCGGCACACGTCAGCTCGGGCGAGATCCGCTACCAGGGGCAGGACCTGCTGAGCCTGCCGGAGGCGCAACGTCGGCAGATCCGGGGCAGGGAGATCGCGATGATCTTCCAGGACGCCCTCTCCGCGTTGAATCCGGTCTTCCCGGTCGGCTGGCAGATCGGCGAGACGCTCCGCCAGCGACTCGGGATGTCCCGCGCGGACGCCCGCCGCCGCTCGGTGGAACTGATGGACCTGGTGCAGATCCCCGCGGCGTCGAGACGTCTCGGTGACTACCCGCACCAGTTCTCCGGCGGCATGCGGCAGCGGGTGATGATCGCGATGGCCCTGGCGATGGAGCCGAAGGTGCTCATCGCCGACGAGCCCACCACCGCGCTTGACGTCACCGTGCAGGCCCAGATCATGGACCTCCTCGCCGACCTGCGGCGGGACCTGGACATGGCGATGATCCTGATCACCCACGATCTCGGCGTGGTCGCGGACGTCGCGGACCGGATCGCGGTCATGTACGCGGGCCGGATCGTCGAGCACGCAGACGTCCGATCGCTGTACCGGGCGCCTGCCCATCCGTACACCAAGGGTCTGCTGAACTCGATCCCGCGCCTGGACCAGCGGGGCGGAAAGCTGTCCACGATCCGCGGCCTGCCGCCCAACCTGATGCGAATTCCGAGCGGTTGCCCCTTCCACCCCCGGTGCCCGTACGTCCAGCAGGTCTGTCTGGACGTGGTGCCGCACGACCTGGTCCTCGGCGACGGCCGGACCAGCGCGTGCCATTTCGCCCAGGAGGTACGTGATGACCGCGCCGGCTAGCCCGACCACGGTCCGCGGCGAGACGCTCCTCGACGTCAACCACGTGGTCAAACACTTCCCGATCACGCAGGGCGTGCTGTTCCAGAAGAGGACCGGGGCGGTCAAGGCCGTCGACGGGGTGAGTTTCCAGCTACGCCGGGGCGAGACGCTGGGCATCGTCGGCGAGTCGGGCTGCGGCAAGTCCACCCTGGCCCGGCTGCTGATGCGGTTGGAGAAGCCCACCGCCGGCCGGGCCACCCTGGCCGGCCAGGACCTGTTCGCCGCCTCCGGCGGTGAGCTGCGCCGGATCCGGCGCAACATGCAGATGGTCATGCAGGACCCGTACACCTCGCTGAACCCGCGGATGACCGTCGGCGACATCATCGGCGAACCGTTCGAGATCCACCCGGAGGCGGCACCGAAGGGCAGCCGCCAACGTCGCGTCCAGGAACTGCTCGACGTCGTCGGCTTGAACCCGGAGCACATCAACCGCTATCCGCACCAGTTCTCCGGCGGCCAGCGGCAGCGCATCGGCATCGCCCGCGCGTTGGCGCTGCGGCCCGAGGTGATCGTCTGCGACGAACCGGTCTCCGCGCTCGACGTCTCCATCCAGGCGCAGGTGATCAACCTGCTGGAGGAGCTTCAGGACGAGCTGGGCCTGTCCTACATCTTCATCGCCCACGACCTGTCGGTGGTGCGGCACATCTCCGACCGGATCGCGGTGATGTACCTCGGCCGGATCGTGGAGATCGGTACCGAGGACGAGATCTACGATCGCGCGACCCATCCGTACACCCAGGCGCTGCTCTCCGCCGCACCGGTGCCGGACCCGGACGCCCGGGAACACCGCAACATCATCCGGCTGACCGGCGACGTGCCCAGCCCGGCGGACCCGCCGAGCGGCTGCCACTTCCGTACCCGGTGCTGGAAGGCCCAGGAGATCTGCGCCACCCAGGACCCGCAGGCGGTGCTGCGTGCCGCCGACCCACACCCCTCGGCCTGCCACTTCGCCGAACTCCGCCCGGGAGGGTGAGCCAGAACCTCCCTCCCCAGTGGATACTGCGGCATCGAAGAAGCACCCGATGACGGATGGCGATCCCCTGCTCACTCACTAGGGTCTACAGCCGTGACGCAGGTGGCGCTACGACCGACGACTGGCCCCACGGTCGGGGTCGCCGCGAGGAACAGCCGGACGGCGATGCGGTATGTGCAGGCCACCGTCGCGGTCGCCGCCCTCGGCACCGCCTGGTGCGTCGCGAACTTCACGGTCGGCGCCGGCACCGAGGCGCTCGCGTACGCATTCGTTCCCGTCGGCGGGGTCCTCGCCGCCGGGTCCGTCGTACATCTGCTCCGCCGCGCCGACCTCGACCCGGTCCCCCGACGCTTCTGGCGCACGCTGCTCGTCGCGGCGGTCACCATCACGATCGGGTACGGCTGGCTGGCGCTGGACATGTTGACGCACGCCGCCGAGGCCCGTACCCGAAGCATGCCGTTGCCGGCGGCGGCCTGCGTGGCGCTCGGATTCATCGTCGCCATCTGGGCTGTCGCCCGGGTGCCCGTCGTCGAGGCCGGCGGTGTCGAGCGGTGGCGCATCCTGCTCGACCGCATGATCGCGTTCCTCGGCTGCGCGGCCCTGCTCTGCTACGTCGGGCTGGCCCCGATGTTCTCCTCCGCCGAGCCGTGGAGCCCGCAGGCGATGGCACTTGTCGGGCTCGCGTTCCTGGTCGCGGTCGGCGCCGCGACGAAGGTGTCCTTCATCGCCGGTGGCCCGGTGGATCGCGTCGCCCTGCGATTCGTCGCGGCCAGCGGCGGCGTCACCGCCGGGATCGTCGCCGTGCTCGCGGTCCGGTACGGCTACGTCGCCGCCATCCCCGCCCAGTCGATCGTGATGCCGCTGACCCCGGTGTTCTTCACCCTCGGCGTCACGGCACAGTGGCGCGCCCAGCTCGGGACCCGGCGCGATCAGGCCCGCACCGGCATGCTGCTGCCGTACCTGGCCGTGGTGGCGGTCGACGTGCCGCTGCTCGCGGTCGCGTTCGGCGCCCCCCTGACCTGGCCGGTCCGGGTGGTCCTGATCGCCGCCGTGGTGGTGACCGCGCTGGTCAGCGCCCGGCAGTTCATCGCCTACCGGGAGAACGCCCGGCTGCTGCGGAACACCCGAATCCAGGAGGAACGTCTCCAGTACGAGGTGAGCCACGACGGCCTCACCGGGCTGGCCAACCGGGTGCTCTTCCGGGACCGCCTCGCCGCCGCGCTCACCACGACGACACCCGCGTCGGTGCTCCTGGTCGACCTGGACGACTTCAAGACCGTCAACGACCTGCTCGGGCACGGCGTAGGTGACCGGCTGCTCGTCTCGGTCGCCCAGCTGCTGCGCGCCGAGGTCGGCGACGACGGCCTGCCGGTACGGGTCGCCGGTGACGAGTTCGCCGTCCTGCTCACCGGCACGGACGCCGACCCCGAGGAACTGGCCGGCCGGCTGCTGGCCGCGCTCGACCACCCGATCAGCCAGCACCGCCTGCTGGTGCAGGCCAGCATCGGCATCGCCGACGCCGCGCCCGGTGCCACAGTCGACTCGGTGCTGCGGGACGCCGACGTCGCCATGTACACGGCCAAACAGCGCGGAAAGGCGGGCTTCGTACGCTACGTGGACGGCATGGGTGAGCCGGTACTGGCGCACATGCAGCTCGGTGGCGAACTGCGGCGGGCCCTGGACGACAACGAACTGCGGGTCGTCTACCAGCCGATCCTGCGGCTCGACGACAACCGGTTGGTCGGGGTCGAGGCGCTGGTCCGCTGGCACCACCCGACGCGCGGCGTGGTCAGCCCGGCCGAGTTCATCCCGGCCGCCGAGCGGACCGGTCTGATCGTGCCGCTGGGCCGGTTCGTGCTGCGCGAGACGTGCCGCCAGGCGGCGGCGTGGTCACTGGAGTTCGGGCCGGACGCACTCCGGGAGGCGGGCCTGAACGTCTCCGCGCGGCAACTGCACGACCCCGACTTCGTCTCCGACGTGACGGCCGCGCTCGCCGAGAGCGGGCTGCCCTGCGAGCGGCTGGTGCTGGAGGTGACCGAGTCCGCGGTACTACGCGGGCAGCAGGTCTCCCGGACCCTCTTCGAACTCGACCGGATGGGGATCCGTCTCTCCCTTGACGACTTCGGCACCGGCGAATCGTCGCTGAGCCTGCTCCGGGCCTTCCCCGCCGCGATCGTGAAGCTCGACAGGTCCTTCGTCGAGGGAATCGAGATCGACGACGGTCAGGCCGCGGCGGCCAACGCCCGGCAGGCGGTGGCCCGGGCGGTGATCCAACTTGCCCACGCTCTCGGCCTGGAGACCGTCGCCGAGGGCGTCGAGAGCGCCGCGCAGGTCGCCGTGCTCCGCGACCTCGGCTACACCCGTGGCCAGGGCTTCCACCTGGCCCGACCGATGACCGCCGACGGCATCTCCTGCCTGCTGGCCCGGCAGCGGACCGTGACAGCCATCCGACCGCCGACCTGACCGGGGACTGGCGGGCCGATCTGGCGCGGCGGCAGATAGAACGCTAGTCGGATACTGGCCGGATGGTGGAAGAACAGGGCACCGGATCGACGCGGTGGACGATCCACGGTGAGCGGGTGGTAGACCGTAGCCGGCGGGCGCGGTTGAGCATCGCTGATGTGGAGTTGCCGGACGGGGTTCGTTTCGAGCAGTACGTGATTCGGGCGCCTCGGTCGGCAATGGTCGCGGTGCTCGACGGTCGGCAGCGGTTGTTGCTGATGCGGCGGCACCGGTTCGTGTTCGACCGTTGGGTGTGGGAGCTGCCCGGTGGCTACGTCGATGAAGGCGAGGATCCGGCAACGTGCGCGGTCCGGGAGGTTGAGGAGGAGACCGGTTGGCGTCCGGGTGCGGTGGAGCCGCTGCTGTCGTTCCAGCCATGGGTGGCGACCGCAGACGCGGAGAACCTGCTGTTTCTTGCCCGCGATGCGGAGCACATCGGTGCGCCGGTCGATGTGAACGAGGCCGAGCGGGTGGCTTGGATTCCGCTGGAGGAGGCCCGGCATCTCCTCTCCCAGGGGGAGATCGTGGGTGCCGGTACGGTCATTGCGGTTTTGGAACTGGTCGCGCGTAAGGCTCACGGCGAGTTGTAGTCAGCGACGCTGCCCGAGCGCCGCGTCGATGCGGTTGATGAGGTTGCGGACTGTCGGTCGCTGGCGGTGCGCCATGAGGTCCGTTTGCAGGTCACGCACGTAGCGGACGGCGCGGGCGGACTTCAGTTGCGTGGTCAGGGTGAGGGCTTGCCCGCCGATGAAGGTGGCGCGGTCGGGCTCGCCGTGGCGGGCCTGGATGGTCGCCAGGAGTGCGAGGTTGAAGGCTTTGCCGCGTACGTAGCGCTCGTCCATGCGCAGGGATCGGGCGGCGAAGCGTTCGGCTTGGCGCTGTTGGCCGAGTGCGGTGAAGCAGTGGCCGAACTTGGCTGACAGGTATGCCTCGTCGAAGTAGCCGAGCCACTGCGGGTCGCCGCTGCGGTCGGCTCGGTCGAGGGCTTGTTCCGCCTGGTGGAGTGCGGCGGCGCAGGCGGCCGAGTCGCGGGCGGCGGCGTGGGCGTGGGCTTCCATGACCAGCGCTTCGGCGGCCAGCACGGTGATTCCGGCGCGGTGTGCGGTGTGTCTGGCTGCGCGGGCGAGGTCGACGCCGGTGGCGGTGTGGCCGAGGTAGGTGGCTTGGTGGCTCATCGCGGCGAGGATTTCGGCACCCAGGCCGGGATCGTCGGCGGTGCGGGCCAGGTCGAGGGCATGGGTGAGGTATCGCTGGGCAAGGCCGTGTTCGGCCATGTCGTACGCCTGCCAGCCGGCGAGCTGCGTCAACTCGGCGACGGCGGTGAGCAGCTTGCGGCCGGTCGCTGGGTCGTAGCGGCCCTCGGTGAGCAGGGGCGTGACCTCCTGGTGGAGGTAGCGGGTGACGTTGGCACGGGCGTGGCCGCCGCCGTACTGGTTGTCGAGTCGCCGGTACGTGGCGGTCATCTCGCGGATGGTGTCGATGTCGGGCTGGCCGACCGTTCGGTGGCCGTCCTGCGCGACGGGTGGTGGGCTGATGGCGGTGAACCAGCGCAACGCGGGCAGGGTGTACGCGGCAGAGCTGAACACGGTCTGACGGAGCACTTCTCGGCGGTTCACGTCGCCTTCCCATAACTGCGCGGCAGCGCGGACATCCTCGCGCCAGGAGCGGTTGGCCGGCAGATCACTGTGCCGGCCGTCCCGACGATCGGCCATGTCAGGGAGACATGACCGCCGGCGCGGAGCGAGGCCGAGCGTCATCCGTGGCTCGTCGGGCATACCGCAGCCGTCGGCGATCCGCTCCAACACGTCGATTGACGTCACCTTCCGGCCGGCGATGATCCGACTGACGTAACCCTGTTCCAGGCCAACGGCGGCACCGATGCGGGTCTGACTCGCTCCGGTGTGCCGGGAGAGCAGCCGAAACAACGCACCAACATCGCGGGCAGCCAGTGCCGCACGGATGTCCTCGCGCGACCAGAGGTCGTCGGAAATCCGAAGATGATTGAACAGCACAGCGACTCCAGCGTCGTCGGACGACTACTCATGGTGCTCAATCCGGAGCCTAGGGCCGCCGTCCGACCAGGTCGAGGCAACCCATGTCACCGTGACATGACCAGCCGACATGGCCGCCACAGCTAGTCCAGCGGAATCGTCTCGCACATGAACGTCGATGCCGCCAACGCGCTGAACCTGGCATGGGCAGGCCCCTTCCACGGTCCAGCAGTTCCCATCGGATCCGCCCTCCCGACGCTGAGCGAGGAGGCGGAACGGTGACCCTCCGATCGCACTTGCCCGGACTGATGCGATGGCTGCTGCGGCGTCCCGAACCGCCACCACCGCCGGGGACCGGACAGCGGTACCAGGACGTCGAGCAGGCAGCAGCGCAACGACGGCTACTCGACCACGCAGCACGCCTACCACCCGACGGCAGCCCTGAACGGCCGAGGGAAACGCCCGGCAAGCCAGCCAGCAGACCTGAGCCAGGGAGACCCCGATGAGCCGAACCGTGTCCAACTCATTCGGACGGGCGGCTTCGAGCAGGCGACGCGTCACGTACGACGAGTACCTGTCGGCCACCGCGTTGACCTTCGCGCGGCGGCATCGGCCCGTGTGGTCGTGGCAACTGTGGCGGCGCGTCTGCCGGTGCGGAGCCGACCTGCCGTGTCGTGCCCGGCACCGGATACCGATCAACCGGGGCCACTGGCCGCAGGAGAACGAGCAGTGACCGGCAGCCTGGAGCAGACGATCCTCGCGGTGCACGTCCGAGGGCTCGACGGCATGTGTGCCGGCTGCCGGGCGTGGTGGTCGCGACTGGCCCCGTACCCCTGCTGGCAGGTGGACTGGGCGACCAGCCGGCAGGCCCACGCGAGCGTCGCCCGGTTCCTGGCCGGTGTGCGGTGACCACCCACGGCCCGGTGCTACCGATCTGGAGCTGCGGCGGCTGCGACCTGCCCTGGCCGTGCCCCACGCGGCGGCGGGAGCTGCGGGCGGAATACGCCGACGCACCGGTGTCGCTGGCCCTCTACCTCGGCGGCTATCTCGTCCGGGCCGCCGAGGACATGCCCTGGGCACCGGCCGGAGCGCTGCACCGCCGCTTCGTCGGCTGGACCCGGCAGCCACCGGAAGCACCGGAGCGACGTATCACAACCGTGCCAGCCGAACCGGGCCGAGCCGTACGCCACCAGACCGGATGACCCCCGGCGACGCAGTTTCCAGCTACAGGTTCGGTCCAAATCTTGGACAGTTTCCGTTAGCGCCTAACGGAAACTGTCCAACATCTCGCAGTTACGCTCATCGACTGAGAGCGGGCGTTGCATTGGGCACGGACGCGGCCCGGGCCCACGTTTCACAGGACCGCGCCGAGCCCTTCCATCTGGCCTAGTGGAAGAAGTGGCGGGTGCCGGTGAGGTACATGGTGACGTCGGCCCGCTTGCAGGCGTCGATCACCTCTTCGTCGCGGATGGAGCCGCCGGGCTGGACGATCGCCCGGATGCCCGCGTCGATGAGGATCTGCGGGCCGTCGGCGAACGGGAAGAACGCGTCCGAGGCGGCCACCGCGCCGCGGGCCCGGTCGGCACCGGCCCGGCTGACCGCCAGACGGGCCGAGTCCACCCGGTTGACCTGCCCCATGCCGACGCCGACAGTCGCGCCGTCCTGAGCCAGCAGGATCGCGTTGCTCTTCACCGCGCGTACCGCCCGCCAGGCGAAGGCCAGGTCGGCAAGGGTCGCCTCGTCGGCCGCTTCGCCGGTGGCCAGCCGCCAGGTGGTCGGGTCGTCGCCCTCGGCGTCGATCGCGTCCCGCACCTGCACCAGTACGCCGCCGGTGACCTGCCGCCACTCGGCCGGACGCGGCTGGTAGCCGGGCGCGCGCAACAGCCGGATGTTCTTCTTGGCCTGGAGCGTCTCCACGGCGCCGGCTTCGTAGCCGGGGGCCACCACGACCTCGGTGAAGATCTCGGCGATCTGCCCGGCCAGCTCGACCGAGACCGGCCGGTTGACGGCGATGACCCCACCGAAGGCGGAGACCGGGTCACAGGCGTGCGCCTTGCGGTGCGCCTCCGCCACGTCCGCTCCGACCGCGATGCCGCACGGGTTGGCGTGCTTGATGATGGCCACCGCGGGCTGGCCGGCGAAATCGTTCGCGGCCCGCCAGGCGGCATCCGCGTCGATGTAGTTGTTGTAGGACATCTCCTTGCCGTGCAGTTGCTCGGCCTGAGCCAGCCCGACCGGACCGGCCGGGTCGGTGTAGAGCGCGGCGGCCTGGTGCGGGTTCTCGCCGTAGCGCAGCACCGACTGCCGGCGCAACGCCAGGCCGGCGAAGTGCGGCCAGCCGTCGGCGGCCGGAGCGACCGACGCGGCGAACCACTCGGCGACCGCCACGTCGTACTCGGCGATGTCGGCGAAGGCGCGGGCGGCCAGCGCCCGCCGCTGCGCCAGGGTGAAGCCGCCGCCGTCGAGGGCGGCCAGCAGCATCGGGTACGCGTCAGGGTCGGTCACCACGGCGACCGAGGCGTGGTTCTTGGCGGCCGCCCGGACCATCGCCGGACCACCGATGTCGATCTGCTCGACGCACTCGTCCTGACCGGCACCGGAGGCGACGGTGTCCTGGAAGGGGTACAGGTTGGACACCAGCAGGTCGATCCCGACGATGCGGTGCTCGTCGAGCTGGGCGGTGTGCGCGTCCTTGCGCAGGTCGGCGAGGAGCCCACCGTGGATGGCCGGGTGCAGCGTCTTCACCCGCCCGTCGAGGATCTCCGGGAATCCGGTCACCTGCTCCACAGGCGTCACCGGCACCCCGGCCGCGGCAATCGTCGAGGCGGTGCTGCCGGTGGAGACGATCTCCACACCGGCGGCGTGCAGCGCCGTGGCCAGTTCGGCCAGGCCGGTCTTGTCGTAGACGCTGACAAGAGCCCGCCGGATCGGGCGGCGCCCGTCCTGGATGGAGTTCACTCCGACCGTGACCTTTCTTCCGGTGATCGTCCAACCTTCGCGGACCAGCCGGCCCACCTGCTCGACGAGCTGGCCCCGCTCCGCTTCCTTGATGCGTTCGGTGAGCGTGTCGACGTCGTCGTCGTCGCGTACGGGCACCGCCACCTGCGCGACGATCGGGCCGGTGTCCATCCCGGCGTCGACGAAGAAGAGGGTCGCCCCGGTCACCTTGACCCCGTAGGCGAGGGCGTCGCGCGGACCGTGGATGCCGGGAAACGCCGGCAGCAGAGTGTTGTGCGTGTTCAGGTACCGGTCGCCGAAGGCAGCGAGGAACTGCGGACCGACAAGCTTCAGGAAGCCGGCCGAGATGACCAGATCGGGTCGGTGCTCGGCGACCCGAGCGGTGAGCGCGGCGTCCCACTGTTCGCGGTCCGGGTGGTCCTTGACCCGCTCGACGAAGGTCGGTACCCCGGCGGCGGCGGCCCGGTCCAGGCCCGCGATCCCGTCGCGATCCGCCCCGACCGCTACCACCCGTGCCCCGTACGCCGGGTCTGCGGTCGCGTCCAGCAGAGCCTGAAGGTTGCTTCCGGAGCCGGAGACAAGGACGACGATACGGGCGGACTGGGTCACCGGCACACCCTATCCGGCCGGCGGCCGGCGCCCATCCGCTGGGCAGCACGGCGTCGCGTGACTGCCGGACTGGCCTGGACCGGGTACGCTGCCGGTCGCTTGGGACCGGCGCATGTCCGGGCCCGCACCCGTCAGCGAACAACCGAAGGAGCATGTCGTCATGCAGCCCGAATACCAGTCGCAGCCACCGCAGCCGGTCGACAACAACATGACAATGTCGATCGTCGCGATCTTCCTGTTCTGGCCGCTGGCCATCCCGGCGATCATCAACGCCTCGAAGGTCAACCCGCTGCTCCAGCAGGGTGACTACGCCGGTGCCCAGGCCGCGGCGGCCGAGTCGAAGAAGTGGTCCAAGTGGGCCCTGATCGTCGGTATCGCCTGGCTCGCGATCGTCCTGGTGTGCTGCCTGGGCGGCGGCCTGCTGGGCTCGATGAGCGGCAGCAACGCCAGCGGTTACTGAGCATCGGATGCAGCCCGGTCAACCCGGTCAGGACCCGTACGGCCAGCAGCCGCCGTACGGGGACCCGACCACACCACAGCCGGCCAACCCGTACGCGCCACCGCCGGCCAACCCGTACGCACCGCCGCCGGCCAACCCGTACGCCCAGCCGAGCGATCCGTACGGTCAGCAACCCCCGGCCGACCCGTACGGTCAGCAACCCCCGGCTCCGGGCCAGCCGGAGGCCCAGCCGCCGGCCTCGCCCGCGCCCTACGATCCGTACGCGCCGCCGGCCGGGCAGCCCCCGGCGTACGGACAGCCCACGTACGGGCAGCCGGCGTACGGCCAGCCGGGCTACGGACAGCCGGGCTACGGACAACCGGGCTACGGGCAGCCCTACGCCGACCCGTACGCCCCACAGCCGTACGGCGGCGCGCCGATGTACCCGAACGCGGGCTTCGCCGGCGCGCAGGGGCAGCAGAACACCCTCGGCCTGGTCGCGATGATCCTCGGTATCGCGTCGATCCCGCTGAGCTGCTGCTACCTCGGAATTCCGCTGGGGTTGGCCGCACTCATCACCGGCTGGCTGGGCAAGCAGAAGGCCGACCAGGGACTGGCCGGCAACTCGGGCCAGGCGCTCGCCGGCCTGATCTGCGGCGTCGTGGGACTGCTGCTGGGTCTGCTGCAGATCGTGGTGGTGGCGCTGAACGTCGGCGGGTCGCTGTACCCCTGACACGTGCCTGCCCGCCGCCAGGGGCGTCCCGGTACGTCCGGGGCGCCCCTGGCCCGTCGGAGGGTCGCCTCCGCTCGGAGGAACGGAGGCAGACCGTCACCGCCGCTGCGAGCAGCGCGCGGGCGGGATCGTGGCGGGCTGGATCGTGGCGGGCGGCCTGGTCGGTCCCGCCAGCGCCGCAGGAACCTCAGGTCGCGAGGCGGGTGAGCCAGCGGGTGGCGGCGGCACCGAGCAGCGCGCCGCCACCGGTGACCAGGAGCGCCGCGAGCGCCACCTGCCAACCGACCGGCCCGACCTCGGCCAACCGGCCGGCACCCAACGGCCCGCCGGACGCCTTCGCCGCCGCGCCCAGCAGCAGACCGGCCACCGGTCCGGCGAGCGCCGCCGGTACCAGCAGCCGCCGCCAGGACAGTCGTGCCCGTTCGGCGCTGGCCAGTCGCAGCAATCGGCGCGCGAGCAGCCAGCCGGTGGCCATCCCCACCAGGACGGGCAGGGCGAGGACGGTGACCGCACCGAGCCCGTCGACCGGGCCGCTGGGCAGACCGGCGAACAACGGCAGGGCCGGTAGCGCGCCGACCGAGACCTCGCTGGTGCGTACCGCGGTGTCGGTACCGATCGCGAAGCCGGGGCCGAGCAGGTAGCTGGCCGTCCACACGCTGACGTTCGGCGCGTACGCGAGGCTGACCAGGGTGATGCCGGCCTGGCCGGCGACACCTGTGCGGTAGGCGCCGATCAGGTCGGCCGCGTCACCACCACCGGTCGCCACAGCCAGCCCCGCCACCGCGGCCCCCGCGCCGAGCAGCACCAGAGCGGCGACCAGGCCGGCACGTACGCCCTCACGCAGCGGCATCGGCGCCTGCTCGGCGAAGACCTTCGCCACCCCTGTCGTACGGGCGGCGCCCACACCGGCCGCGAGCGTGCCCACGGTCACCAGGGTCAGCCCGGCACGTACCGGCGACACACCAGGCCCACCGGCTCCGACCAGCACCGCGGCAAGCGTTCCCAGCAGCCCGTACACGACGCCGACCGCCGCCGCGACAGCGAGCGTGCGGCCCGGCGACCGGCCGCCGCGGGCACCTATCGCCCGGCTGGCGTGCACGCCGGCCCGGGTGAGCCGCCACACCGCCAGTGCGGTCACCGCGAGCGGTGCCAGGCCCAGCGGGCCGGTGGCCGTGGCCAGGGGCACCCCGTGTCCGAGCAGCCAACCCGCCGCTCCCGCCCGGGCGGCGTCGAGCAGGCTGCCCGCGCCCTCGCTGAGCTGGAACAGCCACAGCGTCAGCGCCACCGGCAGCCAGGTGGTGACGGCCGCCCCGACGGCGGCCACGAGTGCGGCGACCGCGAGCGGCGCGTGGCTGCGACCCGAGGGCGCCGCCCGCGCAGCGGGCACCCGGCGCGGCGGGCCGGCCCGGCCGGGCGGCCGGACGCCGGCTCCGCGGGCGTCGGTGGCCCGGCGAGGCTGGTCAGGGGTGACAAAGGACATCGGCTCTACTCTGGCATGCCGGGCCGGCGCCGGCTGCCCGACACCCGCCCGCTGCCGGCGGACGGTACGGCGGAATCGACCAGTTCGCCTGATCGGGCGTGGGCGGTCACCGGCTCCTCTAGCCTCGGCACAGGGGCCGTGACCAACGTCGCGGCAGCATGTGACCTGGAAGGGGAGTCGTGAACGCTCCGTATCCACCGCCCCCGCCGCCGCCTGCCGGCCGGGACCGCACGACCCTCTGGGGCGTGCTCGGCATCGTGACCGGTCTGCTCTGCTGCGGCATCCTCGGCATCGTCTTCGGCTGGTTGTCGATCCGCGACGCGCGCCGGTACCGCCAGTCGCCGGTGCTGGGCTACGTGGCCATCGCGCTCGGCGTGCTGAACATCGTCATCAGCCTGATCCTCCAGGCGACCGGGAACTACCCGTACTGGAACCGCTGAGGGGCCGACCTTCCGGTCGACCCCTCAGCGACGTGCTCCGCTCAGCCAGCGGACATGATCTCGCGCATCAGCTTGGCCGTCTCGGTAGGCGTCTTGCCGACCTTCACGCCGACCGCCTCCAGGGCTGACTTCTTCGCGTCGGCGGTGCCCGCCGAACCGGAGATGATCGCACCGGCGTGCCCCATGGTCTTGCCGGGCGGGGCGGTGAACCCGGCGATGTAACCGACCACCGGCTTGCTGACGTTGGCCTTGATGAACTCGGCCGCCCGCTCCTCGGCGTCACCACCGATCTCGCCGATCATGACGATGGCGTCGGTGTCCGGGTCGGCCTCGAACGCGGCCAGCGCGTCGATGTGCGTCGTCCCGATGATCGGGTCGCCGCCGATGCCGACACAGGTCGAGAAGCCGATGTCCCGCAGCTCGTACATCATCTGGTAGGTCAGCGTGCCGCTCTTGCTGACCAGACCGATCCGGCCGGAGCCGGTGATGTCCGCCGGGATGATGCCGGCGTTCGAGGCACCCGGCGAGGCGATACCGGGGCAGTTCGGGCCGATGATCCGGGTCTGCTCGCCCTTGGCCACGTTGTACGCCCAGAAGGCGGCGGTGTCGTGCACCGGCACCCCCTCGGTGATCACCACGGCCAGCGGGATCTCGGCGTCGATCGCCTCGATGACCGCGGCCTTGGTGAACTGCGGCGGTACGAAGATGACAGTGACATCCGCGCCGGTGTCCTTCATCGCGTCGGCGACGCTGGCGAAGACCGGCAGTTCGGTGCCGTCGAAGTCGACGGTGGTGCCCGCCTTGCGCGGGTTGACTCCGCCCACCACGTTCGTGCCGGCGGCGAGCATCCGGCGGGTGTGCTTGGAACCCTCGGAACCGGTCATCCCCTGGACGATGACCTTCGAGTCCTTGGTCAGCCAGATAGCCATGTGTCAGACCCCCGCAGCCGCCAGCTCGGCGGCCCGCTCGGCCGCGCCGTCCATGGTGTCGACCCGCTCGATCAGCGGGTTGTTCGCGCCGTCGAGGATCGCCCGACCGGCCTCGGCGTTGTTGCCGTCGAGGCGGACGACGAGCGGCTTGGTGACCTGCTCGCCCCGCTGCTCCAGCAGGCCCAGCGCCTGCACGATGCCGTTGGCCACCGCGTCGCAGGCGGTGATGCCGCCGAAGACGTTGACGAAGACGCTCTTGACCGACGGGTCGGAGAGCACGATCTCCAGACCGTTGGCCATGACCGCGGCGCTCGCGCCGCCGCCGATGTCGAGGAAGTTGGCCGGCTTGACGTTGCCGTGCCGCTCACCGGCGTAGGCGACCACGTCGAGGGTCGACATGACCAGGCCCGCGCCGTTGCCGATGATGCCGACCTCTCCGTCGAGCTTGACGTAGTTGAGGTCCTTCTCCTTGGCGGCCTGCTCCAGGGGGTCCACCGTCGCCTGGTCGACGAGCGCCTCGTGGTCGGGGTGCCGGAAGCCGGCGTTCTCGTCGAGCGAGATCTTGGCGTCCAGCAGCAGCAGCTTGCCCCCGGCGGTCTTGGCCAACGGGTTCACCTCGACCAGGGTGGCGTCCTCGGCGACGAACGCCCGCCACAGCCCGACCGCGATCTCGACGACCTGGTCGGCGACCTCGGCCGGGAAACCGGCCGCGTCGACGATCTCCCGCGCCTTCGCCTCGTCCACGCCCTTGACGGCGTCGATCGGGGCCTTGACGACCTTCTCCGGGGTCTCGGCGGCGACCTGCTCGATGTCCATCCCGCCGGCGACGCTGGCGATGCAGAGGAACGTGCGGTTCGCCCGATCGAGCAGGTACGAGAAGTAGTACTCCTCGGCCACGTCCGCGGTCACGGTGATCATGACCTTGTGGACGGTGTGACCCTTGATGTCCATGCCGAGGATGTCGGTGGCGCGGGCCACCGTCTCCTCCGCGCCCTCGGCCAGCTTGACGCCGCCCGCCTTGCCTCGTCCGCCGACCTTCACCTGTGCCTTGACGACCACCCGGCCGCCGAGGCGTTCGGCGATCGCGCGGGCCTCCTCCGGGGTCGTGGCGACGCCGCCGGCGAGCACGGGAAGTCCGTGCCGCTCGAACAGGTCCCGCCCCTGGTACTCGTACAGGTCCACGATTGCGCGTCCCGTCCCGTCTCTGCGGCGCACCGTCGCGCCGCCACCAGCGTATGGAAAGAAAACAGTGTGATGCCCGACATCAGTTGAAGTTGACGCAGGCCGTCGAACCCTCGCCACCGCAACCACGCGCCGCGGCCGACCTGACGGTCCGGCCCGCAAGGGGAGGTCGGAAAGGGTTCATTGGGCGCAGCCTAGCGATGCCGCCACATCCGGCAACCGAGCGGGTGCGCGGTGTGCGGTAATGCACAGCCCTGGCCGACGCTGGGTCACCGACACGGCACCGATCAGGGCGGCGGGTCGGGCGACGTCACCCGTTCGAGCGATCTTGCCGGGGGGAGGACGGTTCTCAACGGTCCCGCGTAACCCCGCAGGAAGGGCGTCGTTGAGTCAGATGTCGGAGCGCTGGAAAGCGCGAGGACGGAAACGGCCGATGCCCTGTCGGTCGAGGGGTGGCGGCGGGGCATCGTGCATAGAGGGGCCGGACGTGTGAGGGGTGCGTCCGGCCCCTCCCCTGTGCCCAGGCCACCGGCTTCGCGAATGCTCAGGCCACCGGCTGGGCGACATTGTCCCGAACCCACTCCACGATGGACGTGGTGGTGGCACCCGGGGTGAAGATCTTGGCCACGCCGAGCCGCTCCAGCTCCGGCAGGTCGGCCTCCGGGATGATGCCTCCGCCGAAGACCACGATGTCCCGGGCGTCCCGTTCGTCGAGCAGCTCCAGGACCCTCCGGAACAACGTCATGTGCGCCCCGGAGAGCACCGACAGGCCAACGGCGTCGGCGTCCTCCTGGATCGCGGTCTCCACGATCTGCTCCGGGGTCTGGTGCAGGCCGGTGTAGATGACCTCCATGCCGGCGTCACGCAGGGCGCGCGCCACCACCTTGGCACCACGGTCGTGGCCGTCCAGGCCCGGCTTGGCGACGACGACCCGAACACGAGAGCTCATCTGGGCATCCCTTTCACCGGCTCAGCGGCTATCACCTGAACGAACGGTAACCCGACCGACCGGGGCCGGGGAACCGGGGCCGGGGAACCGGGGCCGGCAGGGTGAGCGGTGGACGACGTACGGCGTACGGCCTCGACACGGGCCCCCGACACTCACGCAGGCATCACAGTCACCTCACACAGAGGTACGACCGACGCGGGACGCGTCAAGCGGGACGACTCCGCCGAACGGTCACGGTGTGCGACGAACGGAGGATAAGGAGGACACCCCACTACACCCACGAGCCATGACAATCCCGGACGGAAACGGACAGAATGTTGCAGGCAATTCGGCGCTCCGGCTTGTGACAGGCCTGACGGTTGGCTACCGTGTCCACGGTTGTCATCAGGTCTACGGACGGGTGACGACGCGAACAGCCGACGGACGGTAACCAGATCCGGACGACGGCTATCCGCATCGGAACCCCGACAACGGAGGGTGTGCGTGCGCCAGCGCCTGTCGTCTGAGCCCGATCGATATCGCGGTCGTCGCCGCGTACCCACCCCCCCGCGCAGCCGCTACGCCGCGGTCGTCACCACCGCCTTCGTCGGTGCCGGTGTGGTGGCGCTGGGCGCCAACGCCATGCCGGACGCCAAGAGCGTCAACCCGTCGGTGCTCGACGAGCTGAAGCAGGCGTCGATCAGCAACCAGGGCGCGGCCGACCGGGCCGACGCCGCCGACCGGGCCTCCCGGGACAGCCGCACCGGCCCGGAGAGCGTCGAGGAGAACGGCGTCTGGCTGCTTCCTCTCCAGGGCTACGACTTCAACTCCCCCTACGGCATGCGCTGGGGCAAGCTGCACACCGGCGTCGACCTGGTGGCACCGGAGGGAACCCCGTACGTCGCCATCCACGAGGGCACCGTCACCAAGGCCGGTTGGTTCGGCGGCTACGGCAACGCGGTGATCGTTCAGCACGCCGACGGCAGCGAGGCCATCTACGGCCACTCCTCCGCGCTCAGCGTGCGCGAGGGTCAGCAGGTCAAGGCCGGCGACCAGCTCGGTCTGGTCGGCAACACGGGCCACTCCTACGGCTCCCACCTGCACCTGGAGATCCATGTCAAGGGCGAGCCGCTCGACCCGGTGCCCTGGTTGCAGGAGCGCGGAGTGGACATCAAGCTACAAGTCGAGGCAATCTACAGCGAGGTAGCCGCCTCCTGACCGGCCGTAACGCCCGTTGACCGCCCGGATCGATCGATCCGGGCGGTTTCGCGTGCCGGTCCGGGAGCGCAAGTGTCCCAGCTCACAGGTGAGATTGTGACCGGCGGCACTACAGCCGGTCGGGTCAGCATCGGGCAGTCGAGGACAGTGACGCACAGAGCCGGACAGCGGTACCGACCACCTCATCCGCCGCGTACACCCCCGGTACCCGGAGTCGCTCGGACCGACACCAGGATTTCGAGGTCACGTACCACTCGAAACCAGTGAGGTCCCGTACCCGTGCAGGACGACAACCCCACCCCGAACCGCAGGATCCCCCACGCCCCGACCCGCCACCGGCGAACGCTGAGCCGGCGCTCCCGTCTCCTGGCCGTCGGTGCGGTCGCCCTGGTGGGGATCGGCGTCGCCGGTGTCGTCATGACCGACCGCGATGACCAGCCGGCCACCAGCCCGGTCGCCCTCGACGCCCAGGCCCGGGCCGAGGCTGCCGAACGGGCCGACCGATCGGCCCGGGAGCCTGCCGCCTCCGGCAGCCCGTCGACGAGCCCGTCGACGAGCCCGACCACGAGCGCCAGCCCCACCGCGAAGCCCAGCCCGAAGCCGAAGGCCAGCCGGACGGCCACCGCTGCGGCGAAGCCGAAGAAGAGTGCGAAGCCGAAGCCGTCCTGGGTGATCCCGATGGCGGGCGGCGCCATCACCTCCTGCTACGGGCCCCGGTGGGGCACCCTGCACGCGGGCATCGACTTCGCCATGCCCGCCGGTACCCCCGTGCGCGCCGCCTTCCGCGGCACCGTGACGAAGGCCGGCGACGTCGGTGACGGGTACGGCATCTCCGTGGTCATCGACCACGGCAACGGCTACCTCACCCACTACGCCCACCTGAGTACCGCCAGGGTGAGCGTGGGCGAGAAGGTCAGCACCGGGCAGACGATCGGCCTGGAGGGCTCCACGGGCGACTCCACGGGCCCGCATCTGCACTTCGAGGTGCACCAGGGTCAGATGTGGAACCAGATCGACCCCGCGCCGTTCCTGCGCGCCCGGGGCATCGACGTGGCGTGCTGACCGGCGGCTGGTGCGGTCGGGCCGGGGCCCGGACAGCGCGCTGACGGATTCAGCTCACCTGCTCGACGATGGCGCGGGCGCAGTCCAGGGACTCGGTGTGGCTGGTGTCCACCACGACGTCGTACGCGACACCCTGGTGCACGATCTCGGCCTGCGACGCCGCCATGCCGGTCACCCGGTCGCCTCTGGCGATCTCCCGAGCGGCCGCGATGTCGGGGGCGCAGCGCACGCCGACCCAGAGCACCCGGAGGCCCTCCAGGTACCTGCGAGCGCGCTGCTGGGACGCGCCACCGCCGAGAAACACGTCGTCGACGATGACGGGGGCGCCCGCCCCCGCCATCGCGGCGACGCCGATCCACCAGGCATGCTGCATGTCGTCGAAGCCCTCGCCCAGGATGACCTCACCCTGCGGCCCGAAGGTGACCATGGACGGTGGCAACCGCTCGATCAGGTCGTCGATGCCGAGGTTGATCCAGGGGCCCGGAAGCAGGTGTCTGAGGCAGCGGACGATTCCCGACTTGCCTGAGCTGGATCCGCCATTGAGCACGATGACCTGGGTCGTCATCCGGTGGGCCGACCTTCCGTGTCAGATCTTCTCGATCGGGGCGTGCCGCAGCACCAGCCACAGCGTCTGGTCGCCGAAGTCGATCTGCGCCCGGGCGCCCGGGCCGTGCCCCTCCACGGCCACCACCCGGCCGAGGCCGTACCGCTGGTGGTTCACCCGGTCCCCGGCGGTGACCTTGGGCCCCTGCGGCAGCTCGCTCGCGGTGGCCAGCCGGCTGCCGTCCACCCCGAGCTTGCGGGCGAGCTGCACCGCCCGGGGAGTGCCCCCGGCGAAGCCCCCGCGACCGCCGGACGCCCGCTCCGCACGGCCGCCCACGCCGCCGCCACCGCCACCCCACGAGGTGTACGAGCCCTCGGTCCGCTCCCAGCGGACCAGCTCGGGCGGCAGTTCCTCGACGAACCGGGACGGCGGGTTGTAGGCCGGCTGGCCCCACGCCGAGCGGGTCACCGCCCGGGAGAGGTAGAGCCGCTGCCGGGCCCGGGTGATGCCGACGTACGCCAGCCGACGCTCCTCCTCCAGCTCCCGGGTGTCGCCCAGCGAGCGCAGGTGCGGGAAGACACCGTCCTCCAGGCCGGTCAGGAACACCACCGGGAACTCCAGGCCCTTGGCGGTGTGCAGCGTCATCAGGGTGACCACGCCCTGATGATCGGGGTCGTCGGTGGGCACCTGGTCCGCGTCGGCGACGAGCGCGACCTGCTCCAGGAACCCGGCGAGGGTGGCCCGCTCCCCCTCCGCGCCGGTCGCCTCGATCCGCTCGGTGTACTCGCGGGCGACGCTCACCAGTTCCTGGAGGTTGTCGACCCGACCCGCGTCCTGCGGGTCGAGGCTCTCCTCCAGCTCGGTCAGGTAGCCCGAGCGGGTCAGCACCGCCTCCAGCACCTCCTCCGGGGTGCCGTCGACGGCCAGCTCGCGGGCGGCGTCGAGCAGCGCCACGAACTCGGCGATGCCGTTGGCCGCCCGGGTCGAGATGCCGGGCGCGTCACCGGCCCGGCGCAACGCGGCGCCGAAGGAGATCCGGTCCCGGCTGGCCAGCGCCTCCACGCACGCCTCGGCGCGGTCGCCGATGCCCCGGCGTGGGGTGTTGAGGATCCGACGCAGGCTGACCGTGTCGTCGTCGTTGACCACCGAACGCAGGTAGGCCAGCGCGTCCCGGACCTCCTTGCGCTCGTAGAAGCGCACCCCGCCGACGACCTTGTACGGCAGGCCGAGCCGGATGAACACCTCCTCGAAGACCCGGGACTGCGCGTTGGTGCGGTAGAAGACCGCCACGTCGCCCGGTCGGGTCTCCCCGTCGTCGACCAGGCGGTCGATCTCCCGGGCCACCCAGTCCGCCTCGGCGTGCTCGGTGTCGGCGACGTACGCGACGATCGGCTCCCCCGCACCGGCGTCGCTCCACAGTCGCTTCGGCTTGCGGGACGTGTTGCGGTCGATCACCGCGTTCGCGGCGTTCAGGATGGTCTGGGTGGAGCGGTAGTTCTGCTCCAGCAGGATGGTGCGCGCGTCGGTGAAGTCGCGCTCGAACTCCAGGATGTTGCGGATCGTCGCGCCCCGGAAGGCGTAGATCGACTGGTCCGCGTCGCCGACCACGCACAGCTCCGCCGGGTCGAGGCCCTCGGTGCCGGAGACCAGCTCCTTGATCAGCACGTACTGCGCGTGGTTGGTGTCCTGGTACTCGTCGACGAGCACGTGCCGGAAACGGCGGCGGTAGCTCTCCGCGACGTGCGGATGCGACTGGAGCAGGTGCACCGTCGTCATGATCAGGTCATCGAAGTCGAGCGCGTGCGCCTCGCGCAGCCGGCGCTGATAGAGGGCGTACGCCTCGGCGAGGGCGCGTTCGTTGGGCCCACTGGCCCGCGCGGCGAACGTCTCCGGGTCGACCAGCTCGTTCTTCAGATTCGAGACCTGGGCGGCGAGGCCGCGCGCCGGGTAGCGTTTCGGATCGAGGTCGAGCTCACGGGCGACGAGCTGCATCAGCCGACGTGAGTCGTCCGCATCGTAGATCGAGAATGTGGACTTCAGGCCGGCGTGCTCGTGCTCGGCCCGCAGGATCCGCACACAGGCCGAGTGGAACGTGGAGACCCACATCAGCCGGGCCCGGGGACCGACCAGAGCGGTGACCCGGTCCTTCATCTCGCCGGCGGCCTTGTTGGTGAAGGTGATCGCGATGATCTCGCCGGGATGCACGTCCCGCGCGGCGAGCAGGTACGCGATCCGGTGGGTCAGTACCCGGGTCTTGCCGGACCCGGCACCGGCCACGATCAGCAGCGGCGAGCCCGCGTGGGTGACCGCGTCCCGTTGCGGGCCGTTGAGTCCCTCCACCAGCTGCGCCGGGTCGAGGCGACCGGGCGCGGGCCGATGGGGCGGCAGCGTCCGGGCAGGCTCGGGCTCGGGCGGGGACGCGGGGATGTCGAAGAGAGGATGCATCGCACGGCGAGTCTATGCCGCCGGCCGGACATCACCCGCTGACGGCACCACCCGATGGCGTGACCCGGCAGCACCGGCGGGAGGAGGTTTCCCGACAGGTGGACGGACGACAGCCTTCTTCGGCCTTTCCTTGCGCGCCGGCCCGGTGCGGCGGCATACTCGGCAGCGTGTTCGACAGGCGCTTCTACTTTTACTACGGCTCCGGGAGTCCGGCAGCCGTAGGTCGCGCCTGATCGATCAGACCTACGAAAAGCCCCGGGCTCTCGGAGCCCGGGGCTTTTTCGCGTCCCGGGATCCGGGCACCGGGCACCACATCGCGAGAGGTACCCGAAGATGACAGACGTGATGGAGCAGAACGGCGGAGCCAACGGGTCCGGCACCACCTCGAACGGCGCCGGCCCCACCGGGTCGACGGGGGGTACCCCGGCCACCGGCACCACCGAGCCGGACGCCGCCAACCGGATCGCCGAGATCCGGGTCCGGATCGACGAGATCGACCGGACGCTCATCGAGCTGTGGCAGGAGCGGGCCGCACTCTCCCGGGAGGTCGGTGCGACCCGGATGGCCTCGGGCGGTACCCGGCTCGTCCTCTCCCGCGAGCAGGAGATCCTGGAGCGGTTCCGGGCAGCCCTGGGCGCCGACGGCACCCAACTCGCCCTGCTGCTTCTCCGAGCCGGCCGCGGCCCCCTGTGACAGCCCCCGTTGATCAAGAAGTTTGCGTCTGGAGAAGCGCTCACCCAGACGCAAACTTCTTGATCAACCTGATGTGGGCGTGGGCGTGGGCGTGGGCGTGGGCGTGGGCGTGGGCGGGACGTGGACCGGGGCGCCGGCTGCTGGTGACGGCCGACGCCCCGAATCACTGAGGAGGCACTACCTTCACCGCTGCTTCCGATACGGATGGACGGGAGCGGCGGCGTCTGTGGGGCTACTCCGTCGCGTGCACCACGTCGCGCACCTCGGCGAAGTGGCAGGCGCTCGGGTGGCCCGACTTGTCGCGGACCTCCAGCGCCGGCTGCTGCTCGGCGCAGATGTCCTGGGCCTTCCAGCACCGGGTGCGGAACCGGCAGCCCGAGGGCGGGTTGGCCGGCGACGGCACGTCACCGGTCAGCACGATCTGGTCCCGAAGCCCGCGCAGCGTCGGATCCGGCACCGGCACCGCGGACAGCAGCGCCTGCGTGTACGGGTGGGTCGGCTTGTCGTAGATCTCGTCCTCGGTGCCGATCTCGATGATCTTCCCGAGGTACATGACCGCGACCCGGTCGGCGATGTGCCGCACCACCGACAGGTCGTGGGCGATGAAGATGTACGACAGCCCGAGCTCCGCCTGGAGCTTCTCCAGCAGGTTGATCACCTGGGCCTGGATGGACACGTCAAGCGCGGAGACCGGCTCGTCACACAGGATGATCTCCGGGTTGAGCGCCAGCGCCCGGGCGATGCCGATGCGCTGCCGCTGACCGCCGGAGAACTGGTGCGGGTACCTGTTGATGTGGTCCGGGTTGAGACCGACCAGATCCAGCAGTTCCTGCACCTTGGCCCGCCGCTTGCCCTTCGGCACCACGTCCGGGTGCACCTCGAACGGCTCGCCGATGATGTCACCGACGGTCATCCGCGGGTTGAGCGAGGTGTACGGGTCCTGCATCACCAGCTGGATGTTGCGCCGGCCCCGACGTCGCTCCTCGGCACCCACCTTCGACATGTTCTTGCCCTGCACGAACAGGTCACCGGAGGTCGGCGTCTCCAGCCCCACGAGCATCCGGGCCAGCGTCGACTTGCCGCAGCCGGACTCGCCCACGATGCCGAGCGTCTCGCCCCGCCGCAGTTGCAGGTTGACCCCGTCGACCGCCTGGACCGCACCGTACTGCTTCTTGAAGACGATGCCCCGGGTCAGCGGGAAGTGCTTGACCAGGTCGCGGGTCTCCAGCACCACATCACTCATCGCCCTTGACCTCCTTCCAGAAGTGGCAGGCAGCCGTCCGGCTCGGCGACACCTGGTACAGCGGTGGCGCCGGATCCTGCCGGCAGACCTCCTGCGCGTACCGGCACCGGGGGTTGAAGGCGCAGCCCGGTGGGATGTTCGTCAACATCGGCGGCAGGCCCTTGATGGCGCTGAGCTCGTGACCCTTGAGGTCCAGGCGCGGGATCGACTCCAGCAGGCCCTTGGTGTACGGGTGGGCGGGGCTGGCGTAGATGTCGTTCACGCCGGCTTCCTCGATGACCCGGCCGGCGTACATGACCGAGATCTGGTCCGCCACGTCGGCCACCACACCCATGTCGTGGGTGATCAGCACCAGGCCCATGTTCCGTTCCCGCTGCAACTCGGCGAGCAGCGCCATGATCTGCGCCTGCACGGTCACGTCCAACGCGGTGGTCGGCTCGTCCGCGATCAGCACCTCGGGGTCGAGCGCCAGCGCCATGGCGATCATGACGCGCTGCCGCATACCGCCCGAGAACTGGTGCGGGTAGTCGTTCACCCGCTGCTTGGCCGCCGGGATCTTCACCAGGTCCAACAGCTCGACGGCGCGGGCCTTGGCGTCCTGGCGGGACATGCCGCGGTGCTTGCGGAACAGCTCGGCGAGCTGGAACCCGACGGTGAAGACCGGGTTCAACGCGGAGAGCGCGTCCTGGAAGATCATCGCGATCCGGTTGGCGCGCACCTTGCGGCGCTCCGACTCCGGCAACTTGAGCAGGTCGACACCCCGGTAGAGGATCTCGCCGCCGGTGATGAAGCCGGGCGGAGTGTCCAGGATGCCCATGATCGCCTGAGCGGTCACGCTCTTGCCGCAGCCGGACTCGCCGAGGATCGCCCGGGTCTCGCCGGCCCGCAGGTCGAAGCTCACGCCGTTGACGGCGCGGGCGATGCCGTTGCGGGTACGGAACTCCACGTGCAGGTCCTTGACCTGCAGCGGCAGCGCCTTCGGGTCGACACCCGCCAGCGCATCGATCTTGACGTTCACATCAGTGCTCATGCCGGCACTCCGCTCGCTCCGTGCCCTCGTGAGGCACCGTCGCCCTTGTGCTGATCCGCTCGCTGAGACTCGCTCATCGGACTCACCGGAACTTCGGGTCGAGGGCGTCACGCAGGGCGTCACCCATGAGGATGAAGGACAGCACCGTGCCGACAAGCAGACCACAGGGGAAGAGCAGCAGCCACGGGTCGTCCAGGAAGTAGACCTGGTGAGCGCTGATCATGATGCCCCAGGACTGCGCGGGCGGCTGAAGCCCGACACCGAGGAAGGTGAGCGTGGCCTCGGCGGCGACGAACGAACCGAGCACGATGGTGGCGTACACCAGCATCGGCGCGATCGCGTTCGGCAGGATGTGCCGGAACATCAGCCGGGAGTTGCGGGCGCCGACCGCCTTCGCGGCGTGCACGTAGTCCAGGTCCTTAGACGAGATGACGCTACCCCGGATGATCCGGGCGATGGTCGGCCAGGCCAGCAGGAACAGCACCCCGGTGATGGTCCAGATGTTCTGCCGCTTGATCACCGTGAGGAACACGATCGCGCCGAGCAGGAACGGCAGCGAGAAGAAGATGTCCATCACCCGGGAGATGACCGCGTCGACCCAGCCGCCGTAGTAGCCGGCGAGCAGACCGAGCACGCCACCGAAGAGCACGATGCCGCCGGTCGCCATCACCGCGATCACCATTGACGGACGCGCGCCGTAGATAGCGTGCGCGTAGTAGTCGCAACCCAGGATGTCGAACCCGAAGGGGTGCTCCCAGCTCGGCGAGACCCGGGACCGGTCGGTGCTGCACGCCCGCGGGTCCTGGCTGGTCCAGAGCTTCGGGAAGGCCGCCATCGAGCCGACCGTGAGAATGTAGAGAAAGGCGATCATGAAGATCGGATCGCGCAGCAGCTGTCGGCGGGCATCCGCCCACAGGCTGGCGCTGTGCTCCTTGCCGCCCGGCGCGTCAGTCGTGGGGCCGTCACCGCCCACCGGCGCACCGCCGACGGCGGTACCCGCGCTCGTCAGGTCACTCATGTCCACACCTCGTTTCGCTCCACCCGGCCACCAGGAACGGTGGGAAGACAAGCGTCCGCCACCGTGGTTCGGTCACTCATAGCGGATCCTCGGGTCGAGCACGGCGTAGAGCAGGTCGACAAGCAGGTTGGCGATCAGGACGACAAGCACCAGCATCGTCACCACGCCGACCACCACTGAGGACTCACCGGTACGCGCCGACATCGTCACCAGCCGGCCGATGCCCGGAACGTTGAAGATGGTCTCGGTGACGACCGCACCAGCCATCGCGGCGCCGATGTCGACGCCGAGGAAGGTGATCACGGGGATCAGCGAGTTGCGGAGCGTGTGCACGCCGATGACGCGCTTGTTGGTCAGACCCTTGGCCTTGGCGGTACGGACGTAGTCCGCCCGGATGTTCTCCATGATGCTGGTCCGGGTGAGCCGAGCAGTCGTGGCCAACGAGACCGCGCCGAGCACCATGCCCGGGATCACCAGGCTGGCCAGCGGATAGTCGGGCTTGAAGCCGGGGCTGAACATGCCAGCCGAGATCACGTCCGGAATCCAGTCCTGGCCGCGCAGCACGTTGCCGAACTTGACCCCGACGAACTCCCGGACCACCACGCCCAGCACGAAGATCGGCACCGAGATGACGAAAACCGTGCTGATCTTCACCAGGTAGTCGGTGAAGCTGCCGCCCCGCAGACCGGCTAGCACACCGGCCGCGATACCCACGACCGCCTCGAACACGATCGCGATCACCAGCAGCTTGAGGGTGAACGGAATGGCATCGGCGACCAGGTCGGTGACCTCGCGCTGGCGCAGGTTGATGCCGAAGTCGAAGTGGAAAAAGATGTTCTGCAAGCGGTCCAGGAAGAGCCCGAAACAGGGGTTGCCCCGCTGGTCCAGACAAGGGTCACCGTAGCCGAGCCGCTCGGTGATCGCCTGGAGCAGCGCGGGCGGCGGCGTCCGGTCCCCGAACAGCGCCCGAACCGGGTTCCCGCTGAACTGGATCGCCAGCGAGGTCATGTAGTGCAGTAGGAACATGGTGCCCAGCACGGTGGGGATGAACTGGAGCAACCGTCGAATGACGTAGCGCCCCATGACGGGGTCTCCTCTCGGCGCTGACGTGGCGGCAACGATCACCCTGGTGGGGTTACCGTTGCCGCCACGTCGTATTACGGCAGGATCAGGAGTCTGAAGCTCAGTTCTGCTTCAGCGAAATCGCACCGTAGTCGGCGTCCGAGACGGCGTTCCAGACGAACTGGTCCACGTTC
This sequence comes from Micromonospora sp. NPDC049891, assembly GCF_040660295.1. Lineage (NCBI taxonomy): Bacteria > Bacillati > Actinomycetota > Actinomycetes > Micromonosporales > Micromonosporaceae > Micromonospora > Micromonospora sp. NPDC049891. The sequence continues at coordinate 9,454 of NZ_JBFAML010000006.1, read as the reverse complement.
TCGCTGTAAACCGCGCCAACCTTGTTGAACCACATCGGGATGACCGGGAGGTCCTCGCCGAGGATGTCCTCCGCCTTCTGGTAGGACGGGATCGCGGCCTGGATCGAGTCGGCCGAGTCACCCTCCTTCATCAGAGCGTCGAACTCCGGGTTGGTGTAGCCCGAGTTGTTGCTGCCGGCACCGGTGCCGTACAGCGGGTAGAGGAAGGTCTCCATGAACGGGTAGTCCGGACCCCAGCCGAGGCGGAACCCACCGGTGAACTTCTTCTGGTCCGCGGTCTCGAGGTACTCGGCGAACTGCAGGTTGACCTTGAGCTCGTAGTCGATGCCCAGGGCCTCCTTGATCTGGTCACCAACCGCCTGCAGCCACAGGTCGTGGCCGGCACCGGCGTTGGCCCACAGGATCAGCTTCTCACCGGCCGGCCAGCCGCCAGCCTCGGCGAGCAGCTGCTTGGCCTTCTCGACGTCCTTGGCGCAGTACTTGCAGACGCCCTCACGCGCACCCTCGAAGGTCGGGGCCACGTAGCCGGTCGCCGGGGTGAACCGGCCGTCGAAGACCGCGTCGATGATCGACTGACGGTCGATCGACAGCGACAGCGCCTGGCGGATCCGCTTGTCCTTGAAGGCGTCCTGGTACAGCGGCATGCCGACGTAGGTGAAGCTGTCACCGGGCGACTCGTACATCCGGTCGCCGTACTGCGCCTTGGCCTCCTTGTAGCGGGCCGGGGGCAGGGTGTAGAGCACGTCCAGCTCGCCCGCCTGGAAGGCGGCGTAGCCGGCGTCGATGTCGGCGAAGATCCGGTACTCGATGCGGTCGGGCTTGCCCGGCTCGCCCTTCCAGCTGTCGCTGCGGACCAGGTTGATGGCGACGTTGTGCTGCCAGCTGCCGTCGATCTTGTACGGACCGTTGCCGATCGGCGTCTCGTTGCACTTGGCGATGTCGTCGACGCACGCCTGGGCCATCGGGAAGAAGCCCGGGTAGCCGATCGTGGTCGGGAAGCCGGAGAACGGTGCGTCCAGCTCCACGGTGAAGGTCAGGTCGTCGACCTTCTTGAGACCCGACATGGTCTCAGCGGTCGGCTCCGGAGCCTTCTTCGGGCCTTCGCCGTCCGGGTCCGCCGGTGCCACGTCCGCCTTACCGGCGATCCGCTTCATGAAGTAGCCGTTGTTCTGGGCGTTCGGCCCGTAAGCGGCGTAGTTCCACGACCGGAGGAACGCGTCAGCGTTGACCGGCTCACCGTTGTCGAAGGTGTAGCCGCTCTTGAGCTTGATCGTCCAGAGCTTCTGGTCGTCCGACTCGACCGACTCGGCCAGGTCCATCTCGACCGCGGAGGTCTCGGCGTTGTACTTGACCAGACCGCGGTACAGCTGACGAATCACGTACAACGACGGCTCGTCGTCGCCGCCGGACGGGGTCAGGAACGCCGGCTCGGCGTTGTAGACCCGCAGCGTGCCGCCGGTCTGGCCGGCCGACTCGTTGTCGTCGCCACCGCTGCTACAAGCGGTAGCCAACATGGCGGTGGCGGTCGCCGCGACCGCCACCTTCAGGAATTTCCCGCGCATGGGAGTGCCTCCTCAGGGCGCTCGGCTCACGAGGGGGTTGTGAGGTGCCTGCAACTGTGACACTCGATGCGCCCAGGCGGGAAGGCGTGTTATCAACCCGATACCCGCCCGGGACGGTGCCGACATCGGCCCGGAGGCGCCTCTCGGGCGCGCCGGAGGCATGGTATGAGCTGCTCGTCAACCACATTTCCACGCTCAGCCGGCGGTCGGATGACAGGGGGTCGACGACTCCGCGAATCCGTCGGAGCATCGACGTGAATCCCGCCACTCCTTCCGCAATGCTACCCGAAAGTATGAGTCTGATTCCAGCCCAGCGGCTGATCGTCGTGGTCGCGCGAAGGACCCCTGGCCCCCGGAGACGGTCCGACCCCGGATCCGCATGGTGTGGGATCCGGGGTCGGACGGGGCGCTACGGCGTGGTGATCAGGCCGTGAAGTGGACCCTGCGGCGACGCAGGACCAGAACGGTGACCGCGCCCGCGAGCAGCAGCACCAGCCCGGCGGCGATCGCGGTGACGATCGGCGCGCCGGTCAGCGGCAGACCACCGTCGTTCGAGGCCGGCGAGGTGGACGGGGCGGGGCTCGACGGCGACTCCTCCGGAGTGCTCGGCGACGGCTCCGGCGACGGGGAGTCCGTCGGGGTGGACGGGGTCGGCTGCGGCGTCGTGGGCTCGGGCTCGGGGCTGCTCGGCTGCGGGGACGGTGCCTCGGCGAAGGTGGCGGCCGCCTTGGCGGTCACCGTGGCACCGGTGCTGCCGCCGAGGATGAGCTTCTGCGCCGCCTTACGCCCGGTGTAGAGGAACACCCGGCCGAAGGAGACCGAGTCGGCGGCGGACGCGGTCACACTGACCTCGCCGGCGCCCTCGGCGGTGAGCCAGAACTGGCCCCCGTTGCTGGTGGTGGAGACCGGCGCACCCGCGGCGTCGACAGCCGTCCCGCCGGTGACCGCCAGCGTGATCTCACCCGCCGGACCCTTCACGGTGAAGGGGCCGGCCTTCTCGCCGACAGTCGCGGTGGCCGTGGTCGGATCGATGCTCAGCTCGGCCTTCGGCTCGGGCTGGTCGGTGGCGTTCGCGATCAGGTAGTCGTGCACCTTCTTGATCACGTCGTACTTCGGCTTGCTGATCAGGTCGCGGCCAGCGACCCAGTCGCCGAGCACGATGCCGTCGCTGAAGTGCCACACAGCGGTCTGCGTGCCGAAGTAGAGCAGGTTACGACTCTCCTGCTCGTTCGTGCCGGCGGGCACGGTGGCACCGGCGGCGGCCAGCAACGCGGCCGGGTCGGCGTTGGGGTGACCGTGGGTGAGCACCCACTGAACCTTCGCGAGGTTCTTCACCTGGGACTCGTCCCAGGTGCCCTCCTGGTACGTGCCGTCGATGGCGACGCTTGTGTGGTAGTCGATGCAGAAGGCCGGGACGCGCTTGCCGTCGATCTCGATGGCGAGTGCCGAGGTCCGCTTGACCTTGCCGTCGAGCAGGAGCTTGACGCTGCTGCCCGACACCGCCTTCGCCACACCGGTGGCCGGGTCTTCGGCGGCGGCCGGGGCGGCGGCACCGAGCGCCAGCGCGCCGCCGGTGACGGCTGCGAGCGCGATCCGCGCCCAACGCCGTCCTCGTTGTCCGATCATGAGTTTCGTGCACCTCTCGGGCAGGGAGTGACCCGCGTACGCGCGGGCGGCCGGAGTCGCCGTTCCCGCGGGATGAGCGGCATCCGCACGCAGGGAAGGCGAGGGGAATTATCGACCGCGACTTGATCACTTGTCACGCCCTGGGGCCGGATTGGCCACTTATGCCGGAAAGATCGGTTACACCAGGCGCCGGTCCGCCGCCCAGCGGGACAACTCGTACCGATTGGACATCTGGAGCTTGCGCAGCACGTTGGAGACGTGGGTCTCGACCGTCTTGATCGAGATGTACAGCTCCCGGGCGATCTCCTTGTACGCGTACCCCCGGGCGAGCAGCCGCAGCACCTCGCGTTCCCGGTTGGTCAGCTGGTCCAGCTCCGGATCGGCGACAGGTGCGTCCGGGCGGGCCGCGAAGGCGTCCAGCACGAAGCCGGCCAGGCGCGGGCTGAACACCGCGTCGCCGTCGGCCACCCGCCGGATCGCCGCCGCCAGCTCGTCCGGCGAGATGGTCTTGGTGACATAGCCCCGCGCACCGGCCCGGATCAGCCCGATCACGTCCTCGGCGGCGTCCGAAACGCTGAGCGCCAGGAACCGCACCTGGGGATGGCTGCGCCGCATCGCCTCCAGCACGGCCCGACCGCCACCGTCGGGCATGTGCACGTCGAGCAGGACCACGTCCGGTCCGGTGGCCGCGATCCGGCTGACCGCCTCGGTCACCGTGCTCGCCTCGCCCACCACCTCGACGTGCGCGCCGAGTTCGGCGCGTACCCCAGCTCGGAACATGGCGTGGTCGTCGACCAGGAACACCCGCAGCCGTCCGGGCGGGTTGCCTTCCGGTTCGACGGGTGGCGTCGACTGCTCGGCCATCATCTGTCCCTCTCCGCCGTGGCCGAGTCCCGGGAGATCGGCAGGATCAACCGGACCTCGGTCCCTTCTCCAGGCCGGGAGCGGATCTCCGCCCGGCCACCGTGCCGCTTCATCCGCCCGACGATCGAGCCTCGGACACCGTGCCGATGGTCTTCCACCGTATCCGGGTCGAACCCGACACCCCGGTCCCGTACGAAGACACTTACCTGGTCGGGCTCGACCTCCGCGTAGAGCGAGACGGTCTGCACGCCGGCGTGCCGAGCGGCGTTCACCAGCGCCTCACGTGCCGCGGCCACCAGCGCGCCGACCCGCTCGTCGGTCTCCCGGTCACCCACCACGACCGCCTCCACGGTCATCGCGAAGGTGTCCTCCACCTCGGCCGCGGCCTGTTCCAGCGCGGCGGCGAGGCGCTCGGTGGGTGACGCGGTGGGCTTGTACAGCCAGTTGCGCAGCGAGCGTTCCTGCCCCCGGGCGAGCCGCTGCACGGTCTTGACGTCGCTGGCGTTGCGCTGGATCAACGCGAGGGTGTGCAGCACCTGGTCGTGCACCATGGCCGCCAGCTCGGCTCGTTCCTGCTCGCGGATGCGGCCCTCGCGCTCCGAACGAAGTTGGTTCCAGGTACGCCAGAGCACCGGCGCGGCCACCACCCCGACACCGGCCAGCCCGACCAGCGCGAAGATCACGCCGTTGATCACGGCGTCGAGGTTCTGCGCCGGGGAGTAGACCGCGGCCACCCCGATGATGCCGACCGCGACCAGCACCCCGCCGCCGACGAAGCGGAGCACGAACGCCCGCCGGTCGCTCTCCTCTATCACCGCGCCGAGCCAGGGCACCGGCATCGACTCGCCCCACTGGCGCCGCCGCTCGGGCGCGGACTGGTGCCAGATCACGCCGGCGCCGACCGCGATGATGGCGACCAACCAGCCCGCCGTGCCGGCCGCCCCGACCGAGTCGAAGACCATCACCTGGATCAGCAGCACGCCGAGCCCGATGGCCACGAACGGCAGCAGCTGGCCGACGTCGCGGCGAGGCGGTACGGCGGTGTCACCGGGCCGCAGCGGCACGACCGCCCAGAACGCCGCGTAGAGCAGCAGGCCCAGCCCGCTCAGCCCGAGCAGCACCATGAAGGCGATCCGGACCCGGACCACCGGCACGCCGAGATGCTCGGCGATGCCGGCGGCCACCCCGGCGGCCATCCGGTGCTCCGGAGCGCGGTAGAGGCGGGGTGGTTGGCTGATGCTGCTGATCGCGAGCTCCCTGGTCAGGACGGTCGGGCCGGATGAGAGGCGAGGTTTTCCGGCGCCGGTCCGATCGTCACACGCGCCGTGGCCGCCCGACCACGGGGACGCCCCCGACATTCGGGCGGTCCGGATCTCAGGGTGGGGTCAGGGTCGCCGCCGGAGGACGCTCGGGCGTCGGGCGCAGCAGGATCGAGGGTATGACCGACGACGCTGCCCAGCCGTACCGGCCGGGGCCGACCGAACCGGAGCCGACGCCTCCGGCGGCCACCCGGCCGGCCGTACCCGAATCCCCCGGTGCCGAGGCGGACGACCTGGCCGCACCGGCCGGTGGGCGGGCGCCCACCGACGGCACGGCGTGGGACGACACACCTCCACCCGTCGCCGCCGCGCCACCGCCCACCGGCGAGACGGCGTGGGACGACACCACCGCAGCACCGTCCGCCGGGCCGGGGGGGCCGGGCGGACCAGGCGCGACGGGCGGACCAGGCGCGACGGGCTGGCCCAGCGGACACGGCGGAGCGGGCGGGCCGGGCTGGCCGGGTGGACCTGGCGAGCCGGGTGGACCTGGTGGGTCGAGCCGGCAGGGCGGGCCTGGCGGACCTGGGTGGCCTGGCGGACCGCCGCCGGGGGGTGGCCCGGGTGCGTCCTTCGGCGGCGCCGGCTTCACCTCGCGGTACGGGCTGGTCCGGCCCCGGGAGGGCCGTTACCTGGCCGGCGTCTGCGCTGCCGTCGGCCGGGCCACCAACACCGACCCCGTGCTCTGGCGGGTGCTGCTGGCGGTCCTGGGCTTCTTCGGCGGCGTCGGCATCCTGGTCTACGTCGCCGCCTGGTTGATCATTCCGGGCGAGGGGGACAGCGCCTCGCCCATCGAGTCCATGCTGGGCCGCGGGCGGTCCAGCATGTCACCGGTCACCGTGATCGTCCTCGGCATCGTGGTCGCGGTGGGCTTCGGCTTCGTCGTCACCGACGCCTTCCGCGCGGTACTGCTCGGCGCGGCCATCCTGGTCGGCGGCGCACTGATGCTCAACCGTCAGCAGCGCGAGTCCCGACCCGAGCCGGGGGCACCGGGTGTGGGTGTCCCCGCGAACCCACCCCCGCCACCGGGTCCGGTGCCTCCGGTCAGCTATCCCGGGCCGACCGCCTACCCGGCGGCGTACCCGGAGTTCGGCCGGACCGCGACCGTCGCGCCCCCCGCCTTCCACCCAGCCGGCGCGGCGTCCGGCGTTCCCTCGGCACCTACCGTGCCGTCGGCGCCCGGCAGGCCCGAGGAGCCGACCATTCAGTTGCCACCGGCACCGGCGTGGCCGACGAGCGCGGCCGCCTCGGGCCCGCCGGTCACCCAACCGACCTACCGTCCCCCGTTCGCCCCGCACGGCCCCTACGCCGGGCCGCCGAAGGTGGCCCCGCCACCGCCGCCCAAGTCGAAGCCGCCCCGCAAACCCCGGGAACGATCGGCCCTGGGCGCGGTGACCTTCTCGTTGATCTTTGTCGCGTTGGGGCTGGTGGGCGTTCTCGACCTGCTGGACATCTTCGGGGTCGGTGCCTCGGCCTACTTCGCCGCGGCCCTCGCGGTGATCGGTCTCGGCCTGCTCGTGGGTACCTGGTTCGGACGGGCCCGGTGGCTGATCGCGCTCGGCCTGGTCACCGCCGCCGCCCTGGCCGTGGTCACAGTCGTCGAGTCCTACGACCGGGTACGCGGAGTGGACGGCGCGGTCACCTGGGCACCGACCAATCACCGCGACCTCGCCGTCCGGTACGAACAGAGTTTCGCCGACGCGGTGCTCGACCTGCGGGCGATCGACTTCAACCAGCAGGAGGCGGAGATCACCGTCGTGATCAACTTCGGCGAGGCCACAGTGGTGGTGCCACCGAACGTGGACGTCACCGCGGTGACCCAGGTGACCGCCGGCGACGCGAACGTCCTCGGCCAGCGGGCGCGGGGCATGGACAACCGGCTCGCGGACATCGTCGATCTCGGCCCGGACGGCGCCGGCGGCGGGAAGCTGCGCCTAAACCTGCACGTCAACGCCGGGCACATGGAGGTGACCCGGTGAGAGCCCACCGCACCGACCTGGTGTCGTTCGCCTTCGGGCTGCTCTTCCTCGCACTCGCCGCCTGGTGGCTGCTCGCCCAGGTGCTCGGTCTCGTGCTGCCGCCGGTCGGCTGGTTCCTGGCCGGTGGGCTGATCCTGGTCGGCGGGCTCGGTCTGGTCGGCGCCCTGCGTTCCAGTCGGTACAACGGTCGGCCGGCACCGGCCGACGCCCCTGACGAGACCGGCCGGGACGTCTCGGCACCCGGCACGGGGGACACCGCCGCCGACCCGCTGGCGGACCCGGCAGATCCGGAAACCCCGACGGGTACGCGGGCTCCGGCCAGCCCGGAGGTGGCAGCCGACAGCGAGCTGCGGGAGGACCGCACGCTCGATCTGTTCGGCGGTGACGAGGCGACACCGCCCGGACGGCCGGGGCGCGACGCCTGACCGTGCGGCAGCGGTCGCCCGCCGCCTATGCTGGCCGGTGTGCTCCCGCCAGCGCCGGCCGGCCCGCGCCGCAGGGCATCCCCCGTGGGCCGCCGGCTCGCGCGGGCCGTCCGTGGCCGGGCCGACCTCGCCGCCGGCGGTGACTCTCGCGTCAGTCGCCTCTACCCGTCAGGAGCCCGTTCGACATGACCCAGTCCCCCGCCGTGCGTACGCCCGACCGATCCGGTCCGGTCCGCCTCGGCGAGCGCGCCGCCCGTACCCTCGTCTCCGAGCTTGCCCGGATCAACGACCCGAAGGCCGCCCTCCTGGTCGGCGCGGCTCCGGAGTCCGCGGTGCTGACCGCGGCGATCGAAGCGATGCTGCCCGGCGACACCCTCACCGTGGTACCCGCCGAGCACGTCAGTGCCACGGCGTTGCGGGAGCACGTCACCGCCCAGGGCCGCTGGGTCGCCGAGCGGGTCCGGGTCGTGGACAGCCTCGCCGAGGCGGAGGCCGCCGCGGTGGTCATCGCCGCTGAGGCGTTGGCCGGCACCGCCGACGAGGCTCGGACCACCATCGGGACCCTCACCAAGTACCTGGCCGACGGCGCGGTGCTCAGCGTCGCCACCCCCGTCACCCGGACCGCCGGCGCCGCCGCCGAGTTGGACCGGCAGGGCGCGCTGTACGGCGTCGGCAACGACCTGGTGCTGCTCAACAAGCCACCGGTACGCGTGTACCGGCTCCGCTTCACCCCGGCCGACGCGGCAGCGGCGGAGCAGCTCGCTCCGGCGTACCGGCCGTCGAGTGTGCCGCTCAGCCGGGACATGCACATCGACTCCAACGGGGTCGCCGCCGCCGGCATCGCCCTGGGGCTGGCCGCGCTGACCCGACTGGCCCGGCCGAAGTCGAAGCTCTGGCTGCTGCCCGCGCTGGCCGCCGCGCCGGTGGCCGCCTTCTTCCGTGATCCGGAGCGGGACGTGCCGGAGGACCCGTCGGCCGTGGTGGCCGCCGCCGACGGGCAGGTGCTGTCGGTGCAACGCCTGACCGACGAGCGCTTCGGCGATGGCGAGTTCCTGCGGATCGCGGTCTTCCTGTCGGTCCTCGACGTGCATGTCAACCGCTCCCCGGTGGCCGGCAAGGTGGTCGACTACTTCGTCGCCGACGGCGGGTTCGTCAACGCGATGAAGCCGGACGCGGAGCACAACGTGGCCGCTTACACGGTGCTGGACACCACCCACGGCACCGTGGTGGTGGCCCAGCGCACCGGCCTGATCGCCCGCCGCATCGTGCAGCGCGCGCCGATCGGCGCGTTGCTGGCCCGCGGCGAGCGGTTCGGGCTCATCCGCTTCGGCTCGCGCACCGACGTCTACCTGCCGGCGGACGCCGCGGAGCCGCTGGTCGGGCCGGGCGACAAGGTGATCGGTGGATCGAGTGTGATCGCCCGCTGGCGCTGAACCCGGGTACCCACGCACCCGGCCCGGCTACACCGGCACCCAGGTCCCCGGGCCCGGCACAGCGGCACCCAGGCCCGGGGCCGGGTGCAGCGGCACCCGGGTTGCGGTAACCCGGGCCCTCAACCGGCCCGGACACCGCGAAATGCCGCGAGCCGGGCGCCCGGCGGCCGGGTGAGGCCCGCCAGGTGAGCCGAACTCGCAGTAGACGGCGGAGGCGTCGTCGGCCACCTTGTGCCGGCGCCGCCGGTC